>AWGX01000641.1 GCA_000495415.1 Smithella sp. ME-1
TCGGGATTCAACTTACCAATTCCGCTGCACTACGCTTTCGGAATTGGAGTTTCACAATAAATAAGGTTTGTTTTAATAAGTTGTGTTACAATAAAATTAGTGTTAAATAAACACAAAAAAACATTTTTTAAGCCATGTTTGTAGAAAAAACTCCAAATTATTCACAGGAATTGAAAGAAAAAAGGGAGGCTCTGGGTCTTTCTCTTGCGGATGTATTCCGGCGCACGCGTATCAGTGTTGCATATCTGCAGGCTATAGAAAATAACGACTTTCAGTTACTGCCGGTTTCTGTCTACACAAAAAATTTTATCAGAACTTACGCTCGCGCTTTAGGTGTCGACAGTGAGCCGATAATTGCCAATTATGAAAATTATCTTAACTCTCGTAAAAGCATACAAACGCAGCCTCCAAGGAATGCCTCGGAGAAAAAAAATGTTTTTGCCAGAATTGCCAGTCCTAAAGCTTATTGGAGTATTGCCTCTGTTTTAATAGTTGTCAGTATTGTGACCTGGTTAATTTCCAAACAATATCAATCATCCTCCGATATAATTGATTCCACAGGAGCAATAACTGCCGCTGTTTCGGAAAACAAAGTACAAACTGTAAATCCTGCGCTTAATTCAGTAACAACCGCCACTCCAAATCAACAGGCTGCCGCAGAGCTTGAAAAAAACAAAATTAATGAACAATCACAAATTAAGACGCAATCAATTCCCGCCAAGATAGAAAATAATGCTGCGAAACCGTTAAAAGAACAATTTTCGTTACCTTCTAAAAAAGTAGAGACTGCGGTGAATGACAAAGAAGCTGGTCTTTTGGTTATTAGCGCAATTGAAGAAACATGGATAAGAATTAAGGCCGATCAAACTCCCTCATTCCAAATTCTGTTAAAGGCTGGAGAAAAATTTGAACGCAAAGCGGCAAGTTTTGATATGGATATTGGCAACGCCGGAGGGATTAAGATACAATTTAAAGGTAAAAAAATGGAAAACCTGGGCAAGTCGGGGCAGGTAGTCCACTTGCGATTACCATAACTTTTAAAAATAAAAATTAATGAGGTAATATTATGTTTGGAATAGGTATGCCGGAATTACTAATAATATTAGTAATTATTTTAATTATCTTTGGTGTGGGGAAATTGCCGGAAATTGGTTCTGCCTTAGGTAAGGGAATCAAAAACTTCAAGAAAACGATGAACGATAATAACGAAATTGCTAATCAACCACCAAAGAAAGAAGAAGAAGAAAAAAAATAAAATTTATCCTGTACAAAGCGATTCGGTACTGAACAATTTTTGCGTCAAACCGCATCCTTCTATTTTTAAATAGATTAAGGCTGCTCTGGGGAATTTAATTTTTAAAGCGGTTAATGCTACTCAAAGTACATTTAAATGATTAAAATGGAACGTCATCCAGCGTCGTATCTCCATTACCGGGGCTTCCGGTTGCGGTGTCAAGGGATGCATCGTCAGCTTTATTTTGCCCTTTGGAATCAAGCATCTTCATGTCGTTGGCAATAATTTCCGTTGTGTAACGTTTAACGCCTTCCTTGTCTTCCCATGAACGGGTTTGAATACGGCCCTCAATAAAAACCAATTTCCCTTTTACCAGATAATTGCCGCAGATTTCTGCCAGTTTTCTGTAGGTAACAATCTGGTGCCATTCTGTTCTTTGTACTTTTTCGCCGTTTTTATCTTTCCACTGCTCATCTGTGGCTATCCTAAAGGTAGTGACCATTGTACCGTCTGGTGTATAACGTATATCAGGATCTTTTCCCAGTCTTCCAATCAATATCGCCTTGTTTATCATTTTACCCCCGCCTCCTTTTGAGAAAACTTTTTGTATAATACATAACATTGCGACCGGAAGCAAATTAATTTTGTGTAGAAAAACCCCAAATTTTATTCATCTTCCGCAATAACGCAATCATGATCATACTTGACTATTTGGTAAAAAAAATATAGTTAAACAATCTTTATGAAAGTGGAGAAATTATGGAAGATAATGATCTTTTAAAGATCCGTCTGGAAAAAATATCTGACTTAACAGACGCCGGAATTGATTTATATCCCAATGATGTCAAGCCTGAAAATACAACAGCAGAAATAATTGCCCTGTTTGGCTCCTATACCGGCGAAGAGCTGGAAAAATTAACAAATAGTTTTTCTGTGGCCGGGCGCTTGATGGCCATGCGTAACTTTGGCAAAGCTGCATTTGTAAAGATTCAGGATTACAAAGGTCAGATTCAAGGTTATGTAGCTAAAAACATCCTGAGTTCTGAGGATTATTTTGTTTTTAAAAAGCTTGATATAGGTGATATTATTTATATTTCGGGGAAATTATTTCGAACGAAAACCGATGAACTGACTATTGAGGCAGAAAAATTGACTTTGCTTTCCAAATCAATACGTCCTCTGCCGGAAAAGTGGCATGGCCTTACCGATATTGAGACAAGATACCGTCAGAGGTATCTTGATTTAATAGCCAATCCCAAGGTTAAAGAAATATTTTACAGGCGCAGTCGTATTATCAAGCTTATTCGCCAGTTTATGGATGAGCATGATTTTCTCGAAGTAGAAACACCGATGATGCAGCCACGCGCAGGTGGTGCTGCCGCCCGTCCTTTCAAAACTCATCATAACGCTCTGGATACCGATTTCTACCTGAGAATAGCACCCGAACTTTATTTAAAACGTTTGGTTACCGGCGGACTAGAGAAAGTTTATGAAATCAACCGAAATTTCCGTAATGAAGGCATTTCCACATTTCATAATCCTGAATTTACCATGATGGAATTCTATCAGGCATATAGTACTTATGAAGATTTAATGTCTTTAACCGAAGATTTATTCGTTTTCCTGGCCCAGAATATATTTGGCGGTATGAAGTTTATTTATCAGAATACTCAAATAGATTTAACCCCTCCCTGGCGGCGTATTTCCGTAAAAGACACTCTTATACAAATAGCCGGAATGGAACCATCAGCACTGGAAGATCGGGCCAAAGCCTTTGCTTTTGCAAAAAAAACCGGCTGCAAGGTAAATGAAACCGATCACTTAGGAAAAATTTTGATGGCCGTTTTCGATGAGGTAGTTGAAAAGAAACTTATTCAGCCGACATTTGTTACGCATTATCCGGTGATTATTTCTCCCCTGTCTCGGAGATCGAAAAATGAAGTAGACTTAACGGATCGCTTTGAATTGTATATTTTCGGAAGAGAAATTGCCAATGCGTTTTCCGAACTAAACGATCCGGTAGATCAAAAGGAAAGATTTCTTCAGCAACTTAAAGAAAGGGAAGCTGGTGACGAAGAGGCGCATGAGATGGATGAGGATTATATCCGGGCGCTGGAATACGCCATGCCGCCGACAGCAGGTGAAGGAATCGGTATTGATCGTTTAGTTATGCTTTTTACAGATTCAGCTTCCATCAGGGATGTCATTTTGTTTCCTTTGTTAAAAACTAAACAGGAATAAAATGAAGACATTAATTGTTATTTACCGTCAGCTCTGATTCTTCTCAAATAAGGATTTAACACTTTGATACCGTATGAATTTTTTATAAGTCGGCGTTATTTGAGCGCGAAGCGTAAACAGATATTTGTATCGATCATTACGTTTATATCGATCTTTGGTATTTTTCTGGGGGTGGCAGCTCTTATTATTGTGCTGGCGGTCATGAACGGCTTTGAAGAGGACTTGCGTACAAAAATTCTGGGAATTAAGTCTCATATCGAATTAACAACTGATATGACCGGTCCTATGAAAAATTACCAGCAAGTTCAGGAAAAAATTGCCGGAATAGAAGGAGTTGTTGCATCTACTCCATTCATTTACAGCCAGGCGATGATTCGTAATGGTAACGGTGTGACCGGTGTGGTTATGCGTGCGTTGGAAACCCAAAGCGCTTTCAAAGTTATCAATCTGGGAAAAATAAAAGAAGGCAATATTGAGTATCTCAATGAAATTCCGCAGGAGATTTCCAAAAATTTCAAAAACGAAAATTTGTCTCTTGAGGGAATTGTAATAGGCAAGGAAATGGCCAGGAACATGGGAATTTTTCTTTACGATCCTATAACTATTATTTCGCCGGTAAGTATTTCCACACCCATGGGTATGGTGCCCCGCATGAAAAAATTCATTGTTGTCGGTATTTTTGAATCAGGATTCTACGAGTACGATTCTACACTTGCTTTTTTATCTTTAAAAAGTTGCCAGGATTTTCTTCAAATGGGCGATACTGTTACGGGCATTGAGATCAAAGTAGATAATATTTACAAAGCCGATATTATTGCTCAAAAAATTCAAAAGAAATTGGGGTTTCCTTTCTGGGCGCAAAACTGGATGCAAATGAATAAGAATTTTTTTTCCGCTTTACAACTGGAAAAACGTGTCATGTTTATTATTCTAAGCTTAATAGTTCTTGTTGCCGCGTTTAATATAATCAGCACACTGATAATGATAGTCATGGAAAAAAGCAAAGATATTGCCATTTTAAAATCAATGGGGGCAACTGCCAGCAGCATTATGAAAATATTTATTTATCAGGGGCTTATTATCGGTATTATCGGTACGACTTTGGGATGTATTGCCGGTGTTGCCATTGCTTTCAATATCCAAAAAGTATCGCTTTTTATAGAGAAACTTTTCCACTTCAAGTTTTTGCCCGGTGATGTTTATTATTTAAGTGAGCTTCCATCTAAGGTCAATTATGGTGATGTGACGATTATTGTTCTTGGTACGCTGCTTATTTGTTTTCTGTCAACAATTTACCCATCATTAAGGGCATCGAAGTCGGATCCGGCCGAAGCATTAAGATACGAATAAAATTAAAATAGTGAACGCAAAACATGATAGCTCTGGAAAATTTATCGAAAACATTTTTTAAAGACGGTAATAAAATAGAAGTTTTACGCAGTCTTAATTTGAAAATTAATAAAGGGGAATCCCTGGCTATTCTTGGTGTTTCCGGTGCCGGTAAAAGCACACTTATTCATATTTTAGGTATATTGGATCACCCTACAGAAGGTTGCCTTTTTATTAATGGTATAAATGTTTTTGAATGGGATGAAAAGAAAAAGGCTCATTTCCGTAACACTACGATTGGTTTCGTTTTTCAGTTTAATAATTTGCTTCCGGAATTCAACGCCTTGGAAAACACAATGATGCCGGCTTTAATCAGTGGAATGTCCAAAAAACAGGCGTCAGAAAAAGCTTGCAAATTGTTGAGTGAAGTTGGATTAGAACATAGAATAAAGCATAAACCCGGAGAATTGTCCGGCGGTGAACAACAGCGCGTGGCAATTGCCCGTGCGTTAGTAATGGAACCCGAAATATTGCTTGCCGATGAACCAACAGGAAATCTTGACACGATAACAGGAAAAAAGATAGAAGACGTTTTAATTAATTTGAATATAATGAAGAAAATTACCCTTGTCACCGTGACTCATAACAAATTGCTGGCAGAAAGAATGTCCAACAGGATTGTCCTTAATGATGGGAGAATTTATGATTATAAATAAAATTGTTTGTAAAAAATGTTTGATCTTTTTGCTTTTAATTATTTTCTTTATTCCTCCGGTTTATTCTGAGGAATTGACGAAAATCAGTGTGCTGCCGTTTGAAGTATACAGCAGTGGTAATATTGCAGCAATCAAGGAGTCTTTGTATGAAGGGTTGAACGAAGAATTAAAAAAAGAAAAAAATATTCAAATAATCCCGGCAGATATCTTTCTTCAAAGAACCGTTAAAATTGATCAAAAACAAGCACTTCAGTACGGAAAATCTATTGGTGCTGATTTTGTTATTATCGGCAGCTTGACTCAATTGGGCGAAACCCTGAATATTGATGCCAGAATAATAGATGTAAACAAAGCAAATGTTTTGCCAACAGCTTCCGTTCAGGGGAAAGGACTGGCCAACCTGAGGTCGATAGTTGCGCAATTAAAACCGGTAATTCTTGTTCGCACGGGTCTGGTTCAAAAAATAGCCAGGATTGAAATTCAGGGCAACCGGAAAATAGATGCGTCTGCTATTATTGCGCAAATCAAAAGTAAGGCCGGCAATAATTTTTCCGAAGCGGATGTGGCCTCTGACATAAAAACGATTTTTAAAATGGGTTTTTTTCTGGATGTAACTGCCAAATCATCAACAACAACAGATGGCAAAGTAGTAATTTTTATTGTGCAGGAAAAAGGATTAATTTCCGATATTCGTATTAATGGCAATAAAGCTTTAAGTAAAAGCGATATTCAGGAAGTTTTGACGGTTAAAACCAGACAGAATTTGAATCAGGAAAAGATTAAAGAGGATATAGAAAGAATAAAAATTCTTTATGACAGCAAAGGTTATTATAATGCTGAAATAATAGATAGAGTCGAACAAGACGGTAACGATTTCCGTGTAATTCTTGATATCAAAGAAAACGACAGGCTATACGTTAAGTCGATAACTTTTGACGGTAACGAAGCCTACTCTTCTAAAGAGCTAAAAAACATGATGAGTACCTCAGAGGCCGGCCTTTTTCGCTTCATCACTGATTCCGGTTTGCTAAAACGCGATCAACTTAAACAAGACGTCGGTAAATTGACAACTTATTATTATAATAACGGATTTATCAATGCTCAAATCGGTGAACCGGAAATAACTATCGATAAAAAAGGAATTTACATTAAAATTATAGTTAAAGAAGGTAAAAGATTTAAAATCGACAAAGTGGAAATTTCCGGCGATTTACTGGAAAAATCCAGAGAAGAATTATTGAAATCACTAAAAGTAAAAAAAGGTGATAATTATAATCGTGAAGCAATCATGCGGGACATTGATTTTCTGACTCAGTCCTGTAATGATGAGGGTTATGCCAACGCCGACATTAATCCCAAAATCAATACCAGAGAAAATGAACAATTGGCTGATATCGATTATCAGATAGTAAGAGGTCAGCTTGTTTTTATTAATCATATTAATATTTCCGGAAATAACATTACGCGTGACAAGGTCATCCGGCGTCAGTTGGATGTAGTTGAAGGTGATTTGTATTCCAGCAGTAAGTTAAGAAGCAGCTATAGTAATCTGAATCGGTTGCGCTATTTTGAAGAGGTGGATTTTCAGACAGAAAAAGGTCCTGATAAAAAGAAAATGGACGTCAATATCCGGGTTAAGGAAAAAGGTACCGGTATGTTCATGATCGGTGCCGGTTACAGTGCCGCTGATCAGGCCGTTGTTATGGCGCAGATTACCCAGCAGAATTTTCTGGGTTACGGCCAGATTTTAAGTTTAAAAGCGTCTTTAGGTTCTACGACCAATAATATTGATTTATCTTTCACAGAACCATGGCTTTTTGATATACCTCTCTGGTGTAAAACCGATATCTGGAAATACAAAAAAGAATATGATTCTTATACGCTCGATACACGAGGTGCCGGGCTGACTTTGGGATATCCACTTTTTGGTAAGATAGTTGGTTACTTGGGTTATAAACTAACAGCTGATGATATCACTGATGTCACAGCTTTGGCTCCTGAGCAGATCCGAAAGCAAGAAGGTCAGACAATTACCAGTGCCGTTACGTTAACTTTGGTTCGCGACACGACCAATGATTATATTTTCCCCTCTAAAGGAACAAAGACCAGTGTTTCAGTGACGCAGGCAGGAGGAGTATTGGAAGGTGATACCAGTTATACACAATATGGAGCAAGTGCATTTATGTACTATCCGTTGCCCCTGGATGTTGTTTTTGGTGTAAAAGGCAGGGTCGGATACATTCAAGGCCACGACGGAATAGAAATTCCCATTTTTAACAGATATGTTTTAGGTGGCATTAATTCTCTTCGTGGTTTTCGTTACATCGGCCCGACTAATACAGGAACGAGTGATGTGATTGGTGGCAATACCATGTTAGTATTTAACGCGGAGATAGTCTTTCCTTTTATTAAAGATGCGGGCATGAAAGGCGTTATTTTTTATGATGCCGGCAATTCCTGGAATGACCAGTATGATATAGGTAATTTATATCAATCTGTAGGCTTAGGTTTGCGCTGGTATTCGCCTATCGGTCCCTTAAGACTTGAATACGGCCGGATAATTAATCGTAGAGGACTAAGTGATGATTCCGATGGCCGCTGGGAATTTACTATCGGAATGCCCATGTAATAAGAAATCAGGAAACAAGATTTGAAATTTTTAATTTACAAATAAATTTAAGAGAGGAGATTTTAAATGAAAAAAAATATTTGCCTGATGGTGGGAATTATTTTTGTGTTTTTTGTCTGTAGTGCCGGTTCTTTTGCTGCTGATAAAATTGGATTTATTAACCTGCAGGAAATAATGCAAAATTCCAATGCCGGCAAAAAGGCTGCGGATGATTTTAAAAAATATTATGATAAAGAAACCCAGGAAATCAAAACAGCGGAAAAAGAATTGAAGAAAATGAAAGAGGAACTGGATAAACAGGGTTCAATTATGACGCAAAGTTCTCAAAAAGAGAAAGAAACTGCTTATCAGAAGAAATTGCGTGATTATCAGTTGCTGGTCAACGATACAAACGAAGAACTTAAAAAGCGTGACCAGGAAATGACTCAAAAATTAATGCCGGGAATAATGAAAATTGTTCGTGCTATCGCTGAAAAAGAAAAATATACGCTGGTTATTGACGTGGCGACTCTGCCGATACCTTATTTCGCGAAAGAAAACGACTTCAGTAAAAAGGTTATCGAGGAATTCAATAAAACTAAATAATGGGATAATCTTCGTTCAATGAAAATGACGCTTGCCGAAATAGCAGTATTTCTTGGTGGCACTGTCGTTGGCGCGGATAATACGGTTATAGAAAATATCCGTTCCATTGAAGAAGCACATGAAGGTGATATTACCTTTGTAGCCAATAAGAAATATTTGAAAAAATTAAAGCTGACTAAAGCGTCTGCTGTTCTGGTCCCGCCGCAGACAGCTGCGGAGGGCAAGAATTTGATTGTTGTCGATGATCCGTATGTTGCTTTGGGAAAATTACTAACTCTTTTTTATCCATTGGAACATGGCGGAAGCGGAATAAGCCCGAATGTTTATATTGAGGAAGGTGCTGTTGTATCTTCCGGGGCAACTATTTTCCCCCGGGTTTTTATAGGCAAAGGTGCAACGATCGGTAAAGGATCAGTTATCTATCCAGGCGTTTTTATCGGTCGAGATTCTTTCATCGGAGAAGATTCGATACTTTATTCCAATGTTGTTGTTTATCACTCTTGCATTATCGGTAAAAGGGTGATCCTGCATTCCGGAGTTGTAATCGGTGCCGATGGATTCGGTTTTGCATCCCCGGGCAAAAGTAATATAAAAATTCCGCAAGTTGGTATTGTGCAAATTGATGATGATGTGGAAATCGGCGCAAACACAACTGTTGATCGTGCGGCACTCGGGAAAACATGGATTCAGCGCAATGTTAAAATTGATAATCTTGTCCAAATTGCCCATAATGTTGTTATTGGCGAAAATTCCGTCATTACTGCTCAGGTCGGTATCTCCGGAAGTACCAAACTGGGTAAAAGCGTAATGGTCGGCGGACAGACAGGAATGGTCGGACATATTGAAATCGGGGACAATGTAATGATAGCGGCTGATTCCAAAATTCATAAAAATATCAAATCAGGTGAAGTTGTCGGCGGAAGACCGCATCTGCCTTATAAAGAATTTCTGCAGGTAGAGGCCTGTCAGTCGAAACTTCCCGAGATGAGATCGACACTTAGAGATCTCGTAAAAAAAGTTGATGAACTCTTAAAAAAATAAATTTCCTGAAAGAAGGTTAAATAGATGAAAATTCATCCTACAGCTATTATTTCTCCTGACGCTAAACTGGACGAAGGAGTGGAGATTGGTCCATATAGTATCATAGGCAGTGACGTTAAAATCGGCAAAAATACCGTGATCGGGCCGCATACTGTCATTGATGACTATACCCATATTGGCGAAGGCTGCCGTATTTTTCAATTTTGTTCTATCGGTGCTCCGCCACAGGATTTGAAATTCGGTGGTGAAAAAACCAGAGTAGTTATCGGGAATTTTAATACTATCAGAGAATTTGTAACAATTCATCGAGCTACTTCTGCTGATATAGGTGTGACTATCATTGGCGATCACAATTTGCTTATGGCCTATGTTCATGTGGCACATAATTGTAAACTGGGTAATAGGATTGTTATGGCTAACGTGGCTACACTGGCCGGTCATGTGCATGTTGAAGATTATGCTATTATCGGAGGATTAACCGCCGTTCATCAATTCACTGTTATCGGTGCCCATTGTATTATCGGCGGAGCATCCGCGGTGGTTAAGGATATTCCTCCTTATACCATGGCTTCGGGCAACCATGCCAAACTATTTGGTCTGAATCTTGTCGGACTCAAAAGACGCAATTTCTCAGAAAAAACCATCAAAGCGATCAAAGACACATACAGAATTATTTTCCGTTCCAATCTTTTATTGGATGCGGCCTTGAAAAAGGCGCAGGACGAAACCGAAAATCTCCCGGAAGTAAATCATTTTATTAAGTTCGTCAAAGAATCAAAAAGAGGCGTTTGCCGCTGATAATAAAAAATATGAAAAAAAAGAAAATAAAAGTTGGCGTGGTCGGAGTGGGCCATTTAGGCAATTATCATCTGCAAAAATACCATAATCTGGAAAATTGCGAAATTGCTGCTGTAGCGGACACGTTTGCCGGCCGTGCTCAGAAAGCTGCAGAAATTTATAAATGTGATCCATTCTCTGATTATCAGGCAATGCTGGGTAAAGTTGATGCTGTGAGCATTGCCGTTCCGACAAGCGATCATTACAAGGTAGCCAGAGATTTTCTGGCGACAGGCGCGGATGTCTTAATAGAGAAACCTATCTGCGCAACTTTAAAAGAAGCAGATGAATTGATAGAATCGGCAAAAAAAAATGGTTTGATTCTGCAGGTTGGTTTTGTTGAAAGATTCAATCCTGCAATCATGGCCATGGAGAATGTTATAAAGAGACCGATGTTTATTGAAGCGCATCGCTTGCACCCCTTCTTTGAGCGCGGAACCGATGTTGATGTTATTCTGGATTTAATGATTCACGACCTCGACATTATCCTGAAATTCGTGGATTCCCCGATTAAAGGAGTTGAAGCTGTAGGTGTTCCTATCCTGTCCGACAAAATTGATATATCCAATGTACGGATTTCCTTTTCTACCGGTTGCATAGCCAATGTCACAGCCAGTCGCATTAGCGCTAAAACCATGCAAAAAATACGCTTTTTCGGTGTCGAAGGATATCACGCAGTTGATTGCCAGAAACGTGAAATTGTATCTTTGAGCAAAAGAACAAATGAAGCTGGTCAGCAGCAGATTATTCAAAACAATGTAGAGGTTGGCAGCCATGATCCTCTGGAGGAAGAAATCCGTTCTTTTGTTAATGCTGTGGCCAATCGTTCTATGCCTCTTGTATCAGGTGAAGAAGCGCGCAAATCCCTGGAGTTGGCCATTGATATAATCAATAAAATGAAAGTTGCCGAGGTAGTGTGAAAATGATTCCGATGGTGGATTTAAAAAGGCAGTACTATAATCTTAAGAACGAAATCGATGCTGCAATCAGCGATGTTTTAGAACAAACCCATTTTATTCTCGGACCTAACGTAAGCGCGCTGGAAACAGAAGTTGCCGCTTATCATGATTTGCCTTATGCTGCAGGAGTTGCCAATGGAACCGATGCCTTGCTTCTGGCATTACGTGCTTGCGGTATTGGAGCCGGCGATGAGGTAATTACGACCCCTTTTACTTTTATTGCCACGGCGGAAGTCATCGCTCTTTTAGGTGCTACGCCCGTGTTTGTGGACATTTCTCCTGAGACTTATAATCTTGATTGCAGCCGGATTGCTGAAAAAATAACCACGAAAACAAAGGCAGTTATACCGGTGCATTTGTTCGGTCATCCTGCCGACATGGCACCAGTTATGAAAATAGCTGCAACGCACAATCTTAAAGTGATTGAAGATTGCGCGCAGGCTTTCGGAGCTAAATATAATGGTCAGAAAGTAGGCACAATCGGTGATGTCGGTTGTTTTAGTTTCTTCCCTAGTAAAAATTTAGCCGGTTATGGCGACGGGGGCATGGTCATCACGAACAATGAAGAAATCGCCGGACAAGTAAAAATGTTACGCAACCACGGCAGTGCAAAGCGTTATTATCATCAAAAAATCGGATACAACAGCCGCCTGGACGAAATTCAGGCCGCGATCATTCGTGTTAAGCTTAAAAAAATAGACCAGTTTAATGAAGCACGCCGTCGAAACGCTGCATCTTATTGCGCAGCCATCAAAAGTAAAGATATAATCCTGCCGACGACGTCTTCTGGCTGTGAACATGTTTATCACCAATTCACTATTCGTGCAAAAAATCGTGATGTTTTGGCCGGCGCTCTTCAGAAGAAAGATATTGCTTCTGCCGTATATTATCCGGTACCTCTGCATCAGCAGGAAGTTTTTCTGAATTTGTATAATGTTTCAGTAAAACTGCCGCAAAGCGAAAAATGTGCGCAGGAAGTTCTTTCTCTGCCGATGTTTCCGGAATTGAGCCGGGAGGAAATAAGGTTTATTGCCGACGTGATTAATAATGCCTCTTGAAGAAAAGAAATCAAATCCATTAATGCCTGCTACATATAAGAAAAATAAAACAATCATGATTGTTGCCGGTGAAGCTTCGGGCGACATGCATGGCGCCAATCTCGTCAAAGAAATGTTAAAGATTGATCCGACGCTTAATTTTTACGGTATCGGTGGGAAGAAAATGAAAGAAGAAAAAGTTCAACTTCTTGCCGATGCTTCTGGTATGGCTGTTGTAGGTTTAACCGAGGTTTTTTCCAAATTGGGAAATATTTTTAAAATAATGAGCATAATGAAAAAATCTATGGATGAACGCAAGCCGGATCTTGTTATCCTGATTGATTATCCTGATTTCAATCTTCCTTTAGCAACGGCTGCTAAGAAAAGAGGAATAAAGGTTTTTTATTATATCAGTCCGCAGGTTTGGGCCTGGCGTAAAGGCAGAATAGAACAAATCAAGAAAAACGTAAATAAAATGGCAGTTATCCTGCCTTTTGAAGTTGAAACATATGCTCAAGCGGGCTTTACGGTAAATTACGTCGGTCATCCTTTACTTGATTTAGTGAAACAGAATTATTCAAAACAGGAATCGAGAAAAAAATTCGGCCTTGCCGAAAATAAAACGACTATTGGAATTTTACCAGGCAGCCGGCTTTCGGAAACAGAGAAATTAATGCCGGAATTATTACTTGCAGCCGAAATTCTAAAGAGAGAACTACCGGACATACAATTTGTTCTGCCTCTGGCCGATACACTCGAAGAAAAAAACGTGGCTGAAATTATTTCAAGATTTGATCTAAAAATAAATATAATTACCGGCCACACTTATGATGTCATCTCCTGTGCTGATTTAGCATTGGTTGCTTCGGGAACGGCAACTCTGGAAACAGCTCTGTTGAATGTTCCCATGGTTATTGTTTATAAAATTTCTCTTCTTTCTTATATTATCGGCAGATTGATTGTGGATGTAAAAAATATCGGCCTTGTCAATATTATTGCCGGAAAAACCATTGTTCCTGAATTGATTCAAAAAGATGCAAGCGGTCAGCGTATTGCCGAAGAGGCTCTGTCGATTTTAAATAATGTAGAAAGAAAACAGGAAATTATAAAAGAGATGTCGGAGATACGTGCCAAGCTGGGCGAGCCCGGTGCCGCAATAAGAGCTGCGCAAATTGCCTGCGATATGATATAGAAACAAATATGGAAACTTTTAAAAGATTATTATTAATGGCCAGGCAATATTATGTGCGCTTTATCCTTGCCGTGATTTGCATGATCATTGCCGGAGGTTTGCAATCCGCTCTGCCGCTGATTGCCAAGCCGGCCATTGACGAAATATTCGTCAATAAAGATATTGCCTCGCTGAAATGGATACCTTTTGCGGTAATAGCAATTTTCTTGTTTAAAGGGTTGTGCAACTATGGTCAGGCCATTTTAATGAGTTCTATAGGCCTGCGCATTGTTACGAATTTGCGTAATCAACTTTACGAACAAATTCAAAAGCAATCCTTATCTTTTTTTGCCGACCATCCCACAGGATTGCTGATGTCTCGGATTACCAATGATGTTCAGTCCGTTCAAACCGCTTCGGCAGAGGCAATAACTGCATTAGTTAAAGACAGTTTCATGCTGTTGGGCCTCGTCGGCGTGATTTTTTACACGGACTGGAAACTGGCGCTTATCGCGATGGTTGTCTTTCCCCTGACCGTTTATCCCATTGCCTGGTTTGGTAGAAAAATACGCAATGTTACAACCTCAACACAAATCACTATGGGAACGTTGAATTCCCTTTTGCAGGAAACCATTTCCGGTACGCGCATTGTCAAAGCATTCGGCATGGAGAAATACGAAAGCAAAAGATTTGCCGCGGAAAACGAAAAACTGTTTAAATATAACATGAAATCCGTTTCCGTAAATGCCATTTCCAGCCCATTAATGGATTTTCTGGGTGGATTGGGGATTGCCGCTGTCATTTTTTACGGTGGATACAACGTCGTACAAGGCAATTCCACCCCTGGCACGTTCTTCTCTTTTATTGCCGCGCTGCTGATGCTTTATGAGCCGGTTAAACGGCTCACCAATATCAATAACACCATTAATCAGGGAATTGCCGGCGCCGATCGTATTTTTAGTATCATCGACCGTGTACCGGATATTGAAGATAAATCCGATGTCGTTATTCTACCACATGTTACGCAGAGTATCGATATTGAAAATGTGACATTTTGTTATGACGAAAAGCCTGTGCTGAAAAATATCAACCTCTCGATCAAGGCGGGTGAAGTTGTCGCTTTTGTCGGAATGAGCGGCGGCGGCAAGACATCGCTGGTCAATCTGATACCAAGATTTTATGATGTCAGTGCCGGCCGCATTATGATTGACGGATATGATATACGGGATGTCTCTCTGAAATCTTTGCGCAGCCAGATCGCCATAGTAACTCAGCAGACCATTCTTTTTAATGATACCGTTAGGAATAATATTGCTTACGGCGATATCCAAAGAACGGAAGAAGACATCATCAATGCCGCCAAAGCGGCCAATGCTCATGACTTTATCATGCGCCTGCCGAAAGGATATGAAAGCAATATCGGAGAACTGGGCACTAAACTTTCCGGTGGTGAGAAACAGCGGATTTCTATTGCCCGCGCACTGCTCAAAAACGCTCCCATTTTAATTCTTGACGAGGCTACTTCATCGCTGGACACGGAAGCGGAAATTGAAGTGCAGGATGCTCTGGATAATCTCATGAAAGGCCGCACCACGCTGGTTATAGCACACAGACTTTCCACGATTCGCAACGCTGACCGAATCATTGCTCTTGTCAGCGGGAAGATCGTGGAAGAAGGCGATCACGAAACATTAATGAAGAAAAAAGGCGAATATTTCCGTCTGTATAATTTGCAGTTCAAAGATGAAGGAAGTGATGAAAGAAATGATCAATTGGCAAAAGATATGGGATGACGACGGAAATAAAAATGTTTACATCCCTGTCAAAGTAATTGCATCCATCCTGTCTTTTTTTTATCTAGGTGTTATCAATTTTCGCAATTGGCTGTATGATCACAAAATATTCGAAGAAATGAAGCTTCCCTGTCCGGTAATCAGTGTCGGTAATATCACCGTCGGTGGTACAGGCAAAACTCCCTGTGTAATAATGCTGGCTCGAATGCTTCAAAAAAATGGCTTTAAGCCGGCGGTTATCAGCCGCGGTTATGGCAGCAGAAGCATCAATCCCGTAAATATTATATCAGATGGTGATAAAGTTTTGCTGGACAGCGAAACCGCCGGAGACGAACCCTATTTAATTGCTCAAGAATTAAAAAACGTTCCTGTTATTACAGGAGCAAATAGGATTGCCACAGGAAAGGCAGCAATTGATAAATTCGGAGCAAATGTGATTATCTGTGACGATGCGATGCAGCACCGTCAAATTTTCAGGGATATTAATCTGGTCTTATTGGACAACAGAAGTTTAAATGAAAATAATCGTATGCTTCCGCGAGGAAGATTGCGGGAACCAGTGAAAGAATTGAAAAGAGCCGATGCTATAATACTTACAAGAACGGATGAGGCTCAACAGGCAGACAAAAAAACCGGGGAGATAATAAAAAGTATACCCGTTTTTAAAAGTATTCATAAACCGAAAGATATTATCAGGGCAGATTTTAATGAGAGAAAGCCGGTTCCCGAACTAAAAGAGAAAAAAGTTTACGCTTTTTGCGGAATAGCCAAGCCTGATTCTTTTAGAAAAATTCTGTTGTCTGCGGGGGCGCGGATTTTGTCCTTTGATGTTTTTCCGGATCATCACCGCTATAAGAAAAGCGAATTGGAAAAAATAAGGAATGGATTTATTAGTTGCAGTGCGGATTATCTGATGACTACGGAAAAAGACGCTGTGCGCCTTAAGAATTATCCTGAATTTTTAAAAATACTTAGTGTTTTACGCGTGGAAATGGAAATAATATCTTCCGCCCGGTTGTTTGAAGAATTTATAATTAAACGGATAAAACTTCGTCATGAAATACAATAAAGGTAAAATTGATGCCTGAAAATATCAAAAAATTGCCGCGTCAAGGCATAGATAAAATTCTAATTCGCGGTACAAACTGGATTGGTGATGCCATCATGACATTACCGGCGGTGGACTCAATACGTGCCACTTACCCGAGAGCACATATTGCCGTTCTGGTAAAACCCTGGGTAGCCGATATTTATAAACTATTTTCAAGCCTGGACGAGATAATCATTTATGAGAATAGATTTGATAATCCTGCCGGAGTATTTCAACTTGCTCAAAAGTTAAAGCAGAAGAAATTCGACCTCGCGATACTTTTGCAAAATGCCATTGAAGCTGCGATTATCGCTCTTGCGGCGCGAATTCCTCTGCGTGCGGGTTACGATTCTGATGCCCGTGGTCTTTTGCTGACTCATCGGGTAAAACTGACAGATGAAATAAAAAAAGTTCACCAGACGGATTATTATCTGGAAATGGTCAAAGCTCTTGGTTGCGTTTCTGTTGGCCGTGAAATGCACATGGAAACGAAAATAAATTTAGCAGATGCCAGAAATGTTTTGCGCAAATTCATGCCCGAAGAAACCATGAAAACGATAATCGGCATTGCTCCCGGGGCCACTTACGGCCCGGCGAAGAAATGGGTTCCCGATAGATTTGCCGCAGTGGCGGACAGTCTCAGTGAAAAATTTTCCGCAAAGATAATTATAATGGGAGGGAAGTCAGACGGAGAGACGGCGCATGCAGTTCAGAAATTAGCGCATGCTCAATTAATCAATCTTGCCGGCAAGACAACTCTGCTGGAAGCAATTTATTTAATTTCGCAATGCTCCCTGTTTATCAGCAATGATTCCGGATTAATGCACATAGCCGGCGCTTTGAATATACCCACGGTGGCAATTTTCGGCTCAACCAATCCCATTACAACCGCGCCCGTGGGAAACAAATCCGTAATTGTCCGGCATGAAGTATCCTGCAGCCCTTGTCTGAAGAAAAACTGTCCAACTGATTTCCTGTGCATGAAGATGATTTCTGTGGAAGACGTTTTGCAGGTTGCTGAAAATCTATTTCAAGACACACGGGATGTTAATCAATGAAAAAAAATACAGCCGTTTTTCTGGATAGAGACGGAGTTATTAATGAAGAAGTAGGCTATCTTGATGATCTTGATAAGCTAAAAGTAATTCCATGTGCTTATGAAGCTATCAAGCTGATAAATGAAAGCGGGATGAAAGCCGTAGTCATTTCCAATCAGTCTGGTGTAGCCAGAGGAATGATTACAGAAGAATTTGTAAAAAGAACAAATGACTACCTGCAGGCCATTCTAAGGAAGCAGGGAGTTTATATAAACAATTTCTATTACTGTCCCCATCATCCCACGGAAGGAAAAGAACCGTACCGGCAGGTTTGTGACTGCCGGAAGCCTGCCCCCGGCATGTTTCTAGCTGCAGTCCGTGATTTGAATATTAATTTAAAATTATCTTATATGATAGGTGACCGATTTCTCGATATGGAGGCAGCAAAAAAAGTTGGAGTCAGGGGTGTTCTGGTAAGAACAGGCTATGGTAGTGATTTGTTGCAGGACGATGGCCCTGATAAGGAAACCGTAGAAGGTAAACCGGCTTATATTGCCGCAGATATACTGGAAGCCGTGAACTGGATATTAAAGGATAGAAAGTGAATATACTGATCGTAAAACTCAGTGCGATAGGTGATGTAATTCACACACTGCCTTCTCTTGCTGCTCTGCGCCGGCTTTATCCTGAATCTCACATAACATGGGTAGTTGAAGAAGCAGCGGCTGATTTGGTTACAGGTCACCCATATCTGGACTCGGTTTTGGTTTCAAGACGCAAAAGCTGGAGCAGGGACTTGCTTCGCGGCCGGGTCAGAAGCCCTTTGTCTGAAATTGGAAATTTTGTAAGAAAGTTGCGGCAACGGGATTATGATCTGGTTATTGATTTTCACGGTCTTTTTAAAAGTTCGATAATTGTTTTTTTAAGTCGGGGAAAAAGAAAGCTGGGTTATGATTCCTGGCAGGAAATAAGCGGCTTATTTCTAAATGAGAAAATTCCTGAAGACGTGAACAAACACGCGGTCGACCGTTATCTGGATTTCCCTCGTTATCTGGGAGCGGAAATCGACAGAGTCGAATTTACTCTTCCTTCGGATAAAAATGCGGAAGAAAAAGTGTTGCGTTTGCTGCGTGAATATAATCTGGAAGATAAAAAATTTGTTGCAATTAATCCCATAGCTTTATGGGAAACAAAGCTATGGAGTGATGAACAATTTGCCTGTTTAGCTGATTTAATTAATAATAAACTGCAAGTAAACGTTGTCTTTACGGGAAGCGAAAAAGAATCGATCGAAAAAATAACTTCACTAATGAATACTGAATGTGTAAACTTAGGCGGCAAAACAACATTGCTTGATCTTGCTTGTTTGTATAAAAAAGCATGTATGGTAATAACCACGGATTCCGGTCCCATGCACATGGCTGCGGCAGTTGGAATTCCTGTTATCGCTCTTTTCGGGCCGACAGATCCGGAAAGAACCGGACCTTACGGTGACGGACATACAATAATCAGGATAGAGCTGCCTTGTAGCCCCTGTTTTTTAAAAAAATGCTCGACAAAACAGTGCATGAAAGATATTTCATCCGAGCAGGTTTTTGCCGTTGTGGAAAAAAAATTAATAAAGGAGCAATAAATGCCTTTAAATAAGAAACTACTGGAAATTCTAATTTGTCCTCAATGTCGCGGTAAAGTTCGATATGACGAAAAGCAAAACGGCATCATTTGTGATCGGTGTAAATTATTATATGAAGTAAAAGATGACATCCCCGTTCTACTTGTGGAAGAAGCGAAAAAAATTTCATAATTTGAAGATGGGGTAACAGAAACTACAGTATGTAAGCGCTTCATATTATAAGCTTTTAGCAAAATTAATAAAATTACTTGACAGTGGCTATAGATTAATATAAAAAGTTTAACACAACTAGTAAAAGGCTTTTAAAGCCCTATTCCTTGGAGCGTTTCACGTATTCAATAAGACAAACCGAGATTTAATCCGTAACTACTAAAAATCGTGACATCTTTTTGTGTTTCTTTAAAAAGAATGCAGCAAAGCAACGATAAATATAATGTCAGGATAATCTTTACGTTACCCGGGTAGACTTTAAAGCAAGGGAATATTTATGAACATTGAAGACATTAAACGATTGCCTATCAGCGAGCTTAACGATTTAGCCAAAAAATTGGATGTTCCGGGTGCCAGCGGTATGCGCCGTCAGGATTTGATTTTCGCAATCTTGCAGACACAAGCGGAACAAAATGGCGTTATTTCCGGTTCGGGCGTGTTAGAAATTCTACCTGACGGATTTGGTTTTTTACGCGCCGTGGATTACAACTACTTGCCCAGTCCGGATGATATTTACATTTCTCCTTCGCAGATCAGAAGGTTTAATTTGAAAACCGGCGATACGATTTCCGGCGAAGTCCGTCCTCCAAAAGAGGGGGAAAAATATTTCGCGCTTTTAAAAGTCGACACCGTCAACATGGAAAGTCCCGAACAAGCACGGGACAAAATTCTTTTCGATAACCTTACTCCTCTCTATCCTCTGGAAAAATTAAATCTGGAGTATGATCCAAAAAACTATTCCACCAGAACCCTGGATTTATTCGCGCCGATCGGCAAGGGGCAGCGCGCGTTAATTGTTTCACCGCCCAGAGCAGGCAAAACGGTTCTTTTACAGGACATTGCTCACAGCATTGCCGCCAATCATCCGGAAGTTGTTTTAATGGTGCTGTTAATTGATGAACGGCCGGAAGAAGTTACCGATATGCAGCGCAGTGTTTCCGGTGAAGTAATTGCTTCCACATTTGATGAACCGGCTTCTTTCCATGTACAGGTGGCCGAAATGGTTATTGAAAAAGCCAAACGTCTTGTGGAGCATAAGAAAGATGTAGTTATTTTACTCGACAGCATCACCCGCCTGGCCAGGGCATACAACACTGTTGTCCCGCCCAGCGGAAAAGTTCTCTCCGGAGGTGTCGACTCCAATGCTCTGCATAAGCCGAAACGTTTCTTCGGAGCAGCCCGTAATATCGAAAACGGCGGCAGCCTGACAATCATCTCGACAGCTTTGATTGATACCGGAAGCAGAATGGACGAAGTTATTTTTGAAGAATTCAAGGGAACAGGCAACATGGAACTGCATCTGGACCGTCGTATTGCCGATCGCAGAATATTCCCCGCTTTCGACTTGATTCGTTCCGGCACCAGAAAAGAAGAATTGCTCATTCCCAAAAATAATCTCAATCGTGTCTGGATATTGCGCCGGTTGCTCCAGGAAATGAACCCCGTTGATGCCATGGAATTTATTATCGGTAAAATCAAAAAAACGGAAAATAATCAGGAATTTCTGGATTCAATGAACGCTTAACCAGTTGCATTTTAAATACTTATGATGATCAGCCGGAAATTATAAACTAATAAAACCGGACAATTTGTAATAACTAATACCATTTCGATTTCAA
>AWGX01000642.1 GCA_000495415.1 Smithella sp. ME-1
GAGAATATCAACTGGGCCGCCGCTTTAATTTTTTATTTCCTGTACATCATCGGCATACTGATCTTTGCAACCCTGCCGGCCATGGAAAAACAATCCCTGGGCCGGGCGGTTCTTCTTGGCGCCCTTTTCGGTTTTTTTGCTTACGCCACTTACGATCTGACCAACTTCGCAACCTTAAAGGACTGGCCGCTGAAGGTCACCGTCGTTGATATGATTTGGGGCATGGTCCTGACGGCGAGCGTCGCTGCTGCAAGCTACTTGATCGGCCGATGGCTTATGCCGTAAAACCGACTTTCCATTCTGTGTTTTTGATGAATCGGTTTGATTTATTGCTTGATGTTGTGTTTATTCAGCGTTTATCAACAATCCATTCATGATACAAGGAGGATCGACAAGATGAAAAAGCAAAAATATTTTTTGGCCATCTGCTTACTGATCGCTGTGGCCTGTATCGCCGGTTGCTATGAAGGTTATGTGGGCAGCGAGGGGGAAAGTCTGAAGCAGTACCTTGAGCCGACCCGCTTGAAGGAGCTTGTGGACAAACCGAAGGCAGAGATATGGATTATAGATGTCCGCCCTGAGGATGCCTTTAAAAAGGCCCATATACCCACAGCGAAAAATTTCCCGTCGAGCCGGGTTATGGAACGACTCAGTGAACTGCCGAAGACTCAGTATCTCATCGTGACTTGCGAAACGGGCGGTAGGGCGCAGATGGTCATCAGGCGCCTGGAAAAAGCCGGCTACACCCGGTTCATGAACTGGGGCGCAAATTCCCGTTATTTTGACGTCTACGGCTCAATTTCTGAATAGATCAGAGGTGCAAAATCAACGTATTCGGGACTGGCGGCACACGATTTGTGGGAACGTATCTCGCGAAACGTCTGTTATCGGATGGGCAAACTGTTGCCGTCCTGTCAGAAGGCATTAAAGCCTTTTGCCGCTGATCTCCAGTATTCGCACACGAATAATTAATGTTTTTTTCATTATATCGTCCGGAAAATCTTTAGCTTCGCTTCCGTACTGACGCATGATACATTCCAGCGCGGTATTTTTAGTTTCCAAATCATCTACTATTTCCGCCGCACCTGATCCGATGACGCTCTCGTATCTCGCTCCCCAGTCGCAGGCCTTCTCGGCTTTTACAATATCATGTAGAATATCAAACTCGAAACCTACACGATTGTTTCGTTTGATAATGTCAATTTTTCTTCCTTCCAG
>AWGX01000643.1 GCA_000495415.1 Smithella sp. ME-1
ATTTCTCTGCCGTTCACATGCGCCGTCAACGCCGGTGAAAGCGTCAGCACGTAGGCATTACTGCTGCCGGTCGATGACGCATATCTTTTTTCCGATTCAAAGTTTAAAAGCTGATAATAAGTTCCGTCGTAGGCGATAGTGACGATCTGGCCGCTGACAATATCATTGGCATCGAGAGCAACCGATCCATATTTTTTTATTGATTTAGCGCCGAGGCTGTTGATGTTGATCGTGGCCGCATCCGAATTTGTAAAATTGGCCTTGAAACTGATTTCTCTGCCGTTCACATGCGCC
>AWGX01000644.1 GCA_000495415.1 Smithella sp. ME-1
CACAATCAATATTTGCAATTGCGATACAGTCTTTTCGCAAAAGAATGACAAAAATGGCCAAAATTGATTTTTTACTAGATCATCAAAGATAACAACCCGTGGTTGACAATTACAGCTCTTTCATATAATTTACTCCTACAAAAGAAACAGGAAAATAAAAATAAATGAAAAAAATAATAGCACCTTCAATCCTTTCCGCCGACAGCAGCAAACTAAGCGAGGAAATCGCTGCGGTAGAAAAAGCCGGCGCCGACTGGATTCATATTGATGTAATGGACGGCCACTTTGTTCCCAACATTACTTTGGGACCGGCCATAATATCAACCTTGAGAAAAACAACAAAACTCCCTTTCGATGTACACCTGATGATTGAAAATCCCGAAAGGTATATCGAATCCTTTTCTCAAGCTGGTGCCGATATTATTACCGTTCATGTGGAGGCAGCCAATCATCTTCACCGGACAATCGATATCATTAAAAAGGCCGGGAAAAAAGCCGGTGTTTCCTTAAATCCTGCAACATCATTAACGCAGGTTGAAGAAATTCTGCCCGATATCGATCTGCTATTGATTATGAGCGTTAATCCAGGCTTCGGTGGTCAACAATTTATTAAAACTTCTTTACCAAAAATTGCCAGAGCAAAGAAAATGCTGGATGCCCTGCCATATAAAGTGCTTCTGGAAGTTGATGGAGGAGTAAATTTAAAAAACATTGGTGATATAGCTCAGGCCGGAGCCGATGTTATCGTCGCCGGAGCTGCAGTTTTCGGCAGCGACGACTATAAGAAAACTATTGCTTCATTAAAAACTGCCGCTAATAGTCAGACAACTTGACCTTTCAAGAACAAAATATAAATTTTCATTTTCATTCGTCCTCGCTTTAAGAAGCGGGACTTTCTCGGTCTAACGGGGTAAAAATTTTTTTAGTTTTGGTACAAACAAAAAACCCGCTACCAAAAGGTAACGGGCTTATTTGTTGAAGATTATGCGTTTTTAATTTGCTATTTTTACTACTATGCTTACTTACATTTGCATTTAGTCTATCAAACCATCTGTAAAAATCAAGCAATATTTTTTAAAATATTAAATGTGTCCATAAATCTACAAAGATAACAATTACTTATAATGTAAAAACGCGCATTTTAGTCAGAAACATAAAATGCAACCGGAAATTATAAATTTTGTGCTTGACAATGCCCCAAAAAAGCGTATTTATGCAAACAATATAAGGACTTGTTATATTAATACAACCTTAATTAAATCTTTGAAAGGAGGTTTGCGGATAATGAAAAAAATATTTGCTATTTTTGT
>AWGX01000645.1 GCA_000495415.1 Smithella sp. ME-1
CAACAAAAATAGCGCTGTGATTTAAAATGGGGGAATTATATTTTATATTTGCCCATCACCTGCGCTTCCGCCAAAACATGTCCCTGCATTGCCGCGAGCAAGACTTCTTTAGAGACTTTTGCGTTAAGGTTCAGCATAGTATCCAAGGCATACAATTTAAAGTAGTAACGGTGTGTGCCGCCAGGAGGATACGGTCCGTCATAGCCATAATTCCCAAAATTATTTATGCCGTTTTTTCCTGTTCCGGCGATTTCTTCCTGACTGGAAATACTTTCCGGCAAAAAATTTCTATTTGCCGGCATGTCAAACATAACCCAGTGAACCCATGTACCCACAGGGGCATCGGGATCGTCGCAAACAAGCGCGAAACTTTAGGTTTCTTTAGGCGCGCCGCTCCAGGTCAACGGCGGTGAAATATTTTTGCCGTCATAAGAATATTTAGCCGGAATCATAGCTTCATTATTAAATGATGAACTTTTTATTTCCATAAATCACCCTCCTTTTATATTATCGTTGATTGCATACTTTTTCACGGCGATATAGTTCCGTCACCGCTAATTTAAAAAATAACAACAAAAAAATAAAAGGAATATATCTTCATTTTTGTTTCTTACTTTTTTGTAAAAAAGTTGGCTTTATATAATATTTTAACTGAAGCTTTTTGAGCGGTCAATAGTTCTTATGAACCAGATTGACACCTATATTTGCTGTGGTATCATTATTACATTAATTGATTGACAAGGATGCAAATGAATATAAATGATCAGATAAATCGCGAAATAGGCGTTCACGGACAAAAGTGGAATGAGATGCATGAAGGATATTTTTCGAGCCCAGTAGTAGCTCATCCTCTTGTGGAGACTATTACTAAATATCTTTTAGGTTCGCCCACGGATTTACTGGTAGATTTAGGGGGAGGGACCGGTTTTATACTCCTGGAACTAATCACGAAAGGTGTAACTACCAATATAATTCCTGTAAATCTTGATTGCTCTGAGACTCAACTGGAAGCAATGGAAAAAGGCGGTATCTTCTGCGTAAATCGTTCGATTTCTGACTTTACGCGCAATGATCTGTCTTCACTCGATAAAAAAATATTTTTCATTATGAGATCCGTGTTACATTATTTTGGCACAGATGGACTGATTTCCATACTTCGTCACATTCGCAATCAGGCCCGGAAGAAAGAAATTTTTATTCATCAGACCGCTTGCTTTGAAAATGCGGAAGAAGCCCGTTGTATTAATTTTCTATATAGGGAAATGCGTACGCAAAAATGGTATCCCACGATCAGGGAACTGCACGACAGTATGGCGATCACTGATTGGCAAACGATTGATACATGTCCGGCATCGCCGCTGAAATTAACCTCTGAGGAACTGGGACAGCGATACGGACTCGATTTGCAATCTTTGGAAAAAATTTGTAGTAGGGTCAAAGCTCAGTTCGGAGAAATCGAAAATGTTTTTCAACTAACTCCGAATGGTTTTGTTGCTCATCTTCATTACCGTATTTGTGTTTCTAAGGCTGTTTGAGAACAGCTTTTCGACTCGTAAATTATTAATCGCAAAATAACAGGTAGCGCTAATTAACTTTATGCGTTTTTAATATTATACCGACAAAAGAAGGAGGTTAGCAAATGACTAAAGAAGAAAAAGCCGCTTTGAAAGCCGTGACAACATTTCTTAAGAGTTACGCAAAAAAAAATATCGATGGATGCATGGCTGTCCTGACAAAATCAGAATCAATCATGATGCTGGGCACTAATGATAATGAAATTTTTAAAACAACTAAGAGTATTCGTGCTGCCTTCAAACGAGACTACAAAAGTATGAGCGATATCCACTGGGGGAAACGTCGTAATGTATACGTTAAAGCGTCTTCAACGCTTGCCGGTGTAGTTATCGAAATGCCGATTTCTTATAATAGTGAAGGTGAAAAAGTAAAAGCCATTTTTCGCTATGCCATGACGCTTGTCAAAGAAAATGAAAAATGGAAAATTTGTGCTGGAATCGCAAGCGTTCCTTTCTCGTCCGGCGCATATTCATTTTGAATAATGCATTGCACAGTTTTCCGATAAAATAGATAATATTACTAGTCGTGCTTAAAAAAGAATTGTTGTTTTCAATAAAAAACAGGGAGGGATATATGAAACGTTTTGTACTTGTTATCATGGCGTGTATGGTTTTTTCCATGGTGGGACAGGTCTCTGCCGAAAGTAATCTAAACAATGCGGCATCAAGAATAGAAACAGGCATTTTAAATTTCTTGAATAATTTGGGTAATACAATTTCTCTGGTCGCGAAGGAAACAGGAGAAATCGGACTAAATAACGAATCTGAAATAAGAAAACTTCTTCAAAATAATTGCAGTGCCGGCAAACCTTATGTAATCGATTCCACATTCATTGATAACAAGGGTATTATGAAATTTATCGAACCGGATCAGTACCGCAGTTACGAAGGTTCAGATATTTCCAAACAGGAAGCCATCATTAAGATGATGAAGACGAAAAAGCCCAGAATGGGTAATTTGTTTTTGTCTGTAGAAGGTATAAAATCAATTGATATTGAGCATCCTGTTTTTTCAAAGGGAAAGCAATTCCTTGGTTCTGTCAGCATGCTGGTAAAGCCGGATGAAGTAATTCGTTCTATTGCAGAGCCGATAGAAAAAGAATTTAAAGTAAAATGCTGGGTTATGCAGAAAGACGGCGTGATTCTTTATGAAACGGATGCAACCCAAATAGGACTGAACATCTTTTCAGATCCTCTTTATAAAGATTATTCTAAACTGATTTCTCTGGGTAAGAGGATGGTTAAAGAGAATAAAGGGAACGGATTCTATACTTTTCAGGCTCAAGGAACAAAAAATGTTGTAAAGAAGCAGGCGGTTTGGAAAACAATCCACTTCTTTAATAACGATTGGATTGTTGTGGCATATAGTGAGGTAAAATAACAATTCTTTACCGATAACTATAAGGAGGAATTATTATGAGTAAGAGACATTTGCAGAATTATGGAATTATTGGGAAAACAGTATTGCTTGTAACCTTATTTTTCTTCATGTTAACGACTGGCATTACAAATACTTGTTTCGCGCAAACTGCTCAAGACAAATCTATTGAATGCTACAAAGAAATCGCGAAAACAGTCGTCCATGCGACCGCTTGGGGATTAGGTGAAATCCTGAAAGATGTAAAGACTGAAGAAAACCGCATTGCCCTGATCCGTGCCTTTATCAGTCCCATCCGCTTTTATCCTGATAAATCTGGATATTTTTATGGCTACGATTTCAAATGCGTGAATATTGCTCACGCGACGCAAAAAGATTTACAGGGCAAGAACCTTTATGATCATAAAGATGTAAAAGGGAAATATGTTATTCGAGAATTGAGCGCCGCGGCGAAGAAAGGTGGCGGTTTCATCGAATTTTATTGGGTGAAGCCGGGTACCAAAGGTGAAAAGAAGAAACTGGGATATGTTGAACCTATTCCCGGGACAGACTATTTTATAGGAACCGGTGTGTATCTGCCATAAACTGCTATAGCCGAGAACAAATAATATGTTTTGCCCGAAATGCAAAAGCGAATATCGTGAAGGTTTCTATAAATGTGCCGATTGCGGTACTGCGTTGGTTGCTGAAGCGCCGCCGGATCTTATGGAAGAAGTAACTTATGTCGATCTAGTTGAAGTTTATTCCACGTATCAGCAAGGCGACATAGCCTTTATAAAATCTGTCTTTGATGGCGAAGGCATAACATATTATTTCGAAGGAGAAAGTTCTATCATGCTGGTTGCTGGAGGAGCTTACGCCCGCCTGCTGGTAAAAGCCGAAGAAGCAGACAGAGCAAGAGAACTTTTGCAGGAGTTGGGTTTCCTGACAAAAAATTAAACATTGGTATTAATTGAGTTTCCTTTTAATAATAATCATTTCATCAGCTGGCGAACACTTGCGCAAATACGCTCTACGTTGGGAAGAACCTGATCTTCCAGCTTACGGTTATAAGGGATAGTCGTTTGAGTACAGACACGAGCATATTTGCAGGTTATATCATCCTCCAGCACTACCGCTGATAATTCGCCGGAGAGACCAAACGTTTCGTAATCTTCATCCACTACTAACAGACGTCCGGTTGTTTTAACTTCTTTGCAGATTGCTTTTTTATCCAAAGGAGAAACGGTTCGCAAATCCAGTACGCCAACTGAAATTCCTTCCACTTCCAGTTTTTTAGCTGCATCGAGAGCGCGGTGCATGCTTACGCCTAAACTGACTATTGTTACATCGCGTCCTTCGCGGCGTAACGTAGCTTCCCCGATGGTAATTGGTTCCCACTTTTGGGGCACTTCTCCTTTTGTCCCTTCAGCGGGAATATCAAAGTGCACTGTTTCCCGTGCACCAGAGCCCAGGAATTCCAGCCATGTCTCTGAAAGAAGCTTATGTTCGAGAATAATAACAGGACCGTCATGTTTTAGCGCGGCCAGCATCAGTCCGCCGGCATCCGCGGGTGTGGATGGAACAATCACAGTCAGTCCCGGAATATGTGCCAGCATACCCCATAAAGACTGTTCGTGCTGACCACCGTCGCCATATCCTCCACCGCAAGGGGCGCGTACGACAACCGGGACGGTCCATTTTCGTCCTGAGAAAGCCTCAACTTTAGAGGCGTGATTAAGCAGGGCATCCATGCACACTCCGAGAAAATCCACCATATACATTTCCACAACCGGACGTAATCCAGCCATGGCAGCGGCAACTCCCGCTCCTAAAAAAGCGCTTTCACTGATAGGCGTACCGCGCACGCGTTTTGGTCCGAATCGCACTAGCAGGTCTCGTCTCAGCAAAGGAATGTCTTCGCCAAAGATAATGATATTAGGATCTTCAGCCATCGCCTGAGCAAGAGCGTCATCAGCAGCTTGTATGAAGGACATAATTTTCATGGCTGCACCTCCCCGAGAACATTTGTAAGTACATTGTTTATGTCTTTTTCCAGTTGATCTTCCAGTGCTTTCAATTTTGCCGGATCTGATTGTAAGGTTACCCGTGCGCGAGTAAGCGGATCGTTATTCGGATCACGGCGTGGATCGCGAAGCGCGTTAATGACGGAAGACATGACGCTTTTCATTCCGGCCATCCGTTCACCAAGTGAAGCGCCGCCAATTCGCAGAAAAGATTTTGTGAGAGGGACAGCAATTTTGGGCATTTCTTTTAGTGGATCGCGCACAACCCTTATCGGCTGAAAACCCAAAAAATGGCCTTCAAAGTGTACACATTTAGCATGAAGGAAAATCGGTCCCTTACCCGACCGGATACTTTCAATTGCCGGGCCGGAAGCATCCCATACTTTGGAGACATCCAATCCGTCGATTTCAACAGCGGGAATGCCAAAGCTCCGCGCGCGTTCATTAAAATCTCCGCCACTGGCAACTTCTGGTTTTGTTGTTATGCCCCAGCCGTCATCCTTGCAGACAAATAACACAGGCAATTTCCAAACTGAAGCCAGGTTCATCGACTCCATCAACATGCCCTGATTCATTGCTCCATCACCAAAAAAGGCAACAGCAATTGCGCCCGGACGTAACATTTGCGCTGCGAGAGCAAAGCCCACCGCGGTTGGTCCTTCCGCGCCGACAATTCCCGAAGAGGCGGTCAGATGTTCTTTGGAAAATAAATGCATATGACCACCCATCCCACAGCAAAGGCCGTCTTTGTGACCAAGAAATTCGCGAAGGAGTAGCACGGAATCTACACCGCGCATCAGCATTGCCGCGGTGCCACGATGGTCCAAAGCCATGGCATCGCCATCTTTTAAGTGGGAAACGACGCCGGCGATAATCGCTTCTTCTCCTGTTCCGAGATGCATTTCGCCGGAGATAAGTCCCTCATGCCAGAGTTTTGCTGTAGCTTCTTCAAACAAGCGGGACTTCAGCATGAGAGAATAAAGAGACCATACATCGGGTGACATAATTACCTCTCTTTCTTCTTAAATTAACGGTTAATGTTTATATGCCCAAATGGTTTTTACAGATTCTGCAATTTTACTTTATGTCAACAAAAATGGAAAGAGAATATTAAATTCTGAAATCAGAAAGATGGAATCCCTGTCACCAGGCATTCGCCTGGCGCAGAAATAGGAAATTATAGTGAAGTTGTTCTATTTAATCTCTGCATGGTAACTTTGCAAAGATTTTGCCCGGCCGTGACCCTGCCTGAGCGCTGCGATGCCCTTGGCCGCGGCAACAGCCGCCGCGAGTGTGGTAATATAAGGTATTTTATATTTTATCGCCGCTTTGCGGATGTAGGAATCGTCGTATTTGCTCAGGCGTCCCGCCGGTGTGTTAATCACCAGTTGAATCTCGCCATTTTTGATGGCGTCAACAATGTTGGGCCTTCCCTCGTGCATTTTTAAAATTTTCTCGGATTCTATTTTATTGTCTTTCAGGAATTTATGAGTTCCTGTAGATGCTATTATTTTAAAGCCCATTTTCTTAAACGCGCGCGCTGCTTCCAGAACTCCGCCCTTATCCTTTTCTTCTACTGTAATGAGAACAGAGCCTTCCGAAGGTAGATTCTGTTGTGTCGCTTCCTGAGCCTTATAATAAGCAAGGCCGAAGGAATCGGCTAAACCCAAAACTTCTCCGGTGGAACGCATTTCGGGACCCAAAATCGGATCAACTTCCGGATACATATTGAAGGGGAATACAGCTTCCTTCACGCCGAAATGGTGGAATGTTTTATGTTTTAATTTTAAATCCTTAAGCTTTTTACCCAGCATGATCTGCGTTGCCAGGCGTGCCATCGAAATGTTGCAAACCTTAGAGACCAGCGGCACTGTGCGCGAAGCGCGGGGATTAGCTTCCAAAATGTAAACAATATCGTTGACGATAGCGTACTGAATATTCATCAAACCGACGACGCCAAACTCTACAGCGATTTTTTTCGTGTAATCATTGATTGTTTCAATGTGGCGCAAAGGAATGCTGACCGGCGGAATCACGCAAGCGGAATCTCCAGAATGAACACCGGCAAGCTCGATGTGTTCCATCACTGCCGGGACAAAAGCATCCGTGCCATCGGAAATGGCATCGGCCTCGGCCTCAATCGCGTTTTCCAGGAACTTGTCAATAAGAATCGGCCGTTCAGGTGTGACACCAACAGCCGTGTTGACATAGCGCTTGAGCATTTCTTCATCATGCACTACTTCCATACCACGCCCGCCCAAAACGTAGGAAGGACGAACCATCAGCGGATAACCGATTTCTCCCGCGACTTTGAGTGCCTGTTTAAGATCACTGGCCATGCCGGACTTGGGCATGGGAATACCCAGCTTATCCATCATTTTGCGGAATCGGTCGCGATCTTCCGCAAGGTCTATCGTTTCCGGCGACGTGCCGATAATTTTTACTCCGGCTTTAGCCAGGTCATCTGCAATGTTGAGAGGAGTCTGTCCGCCGAACTGAACAATTACGCCTTCCGGTTTTTCTTTTTCATAAATGCTTAAGACATCTTCCACGGTGAGCGGCTCGAAATAAAGTTTGTTGGAAGTATCGTAATCTGTAGAAACCGTTTCCGGATTGCAGTTGACCATGATGGATTCGATGCCTTCATCACGCAGAGCGAATGCCGCGTGAACACAGCAGTAATCAAAT
>AWGX01000646.1 GCA_000495415.1 Smithella sp. ME-1
TCTACGATGTCTTGGCACTCAACATCTATTTCATACAAACATGTTTTGTAGGAAAAGTTTCCATATTCTTCCACAGACAAGCCATCTTTTATTCTTGATTGTAATTCTATCGTTTTACCGACATCAGAATAGATTTCTTTGGCTAATACCTGAACAGAATTATTTGCAGAATCCACTTTTATGCTTCCCTTACTATATGAATATACATTACCATCTTTATCCGTCTTATATTTCATCCAGTCGGATGAACTCTTCTCACATCCTGTAATAAGCAAAAGGACAAGAAACGACAAAGAAACAATCAAGCTGATTTTTTTCATAACTACTCCTTTATCATTAAAGCTGTTGTTTATTTTTTGCTCCATTTAATCTGAAACTCTATTTCTTCTTTGCCCCCTTCCCTTTCATGTTCAATATTCAGGTTTGCTCCAGCCGGCACATATATCCGCTCTCCGGCAATCTGGATGATAAACCTGTCGCCTTTTTCCAACGCGTCCGCCAGACGACGAAGTTTGGAAATAAATTCAGGAATAGGATAACTCTTTTCAATGTCCCTGTTTTTCTTTTTACGCATATTATTTTCTCTCCTTTTTCGGCTTGGCTTACAATGCCACTATTCATTATCCCGCTTCGCTTCGGGAATACCACGGATATCTTCGATATCC
>AWGX01000647.1 GCA_000495415.1 Smithella sp. ME-1
ATATTTAATTGCCGAAGTAATAATATAAAAACACGGCATTATTCATGAAACCAAATTGTATCCTTTTGAATCGATGCTCTGAAGATACGAAATGAGAGAGGTGATTGTCGAATTCAGCCGTTTTTTCGATTTGTCGGATGTATACAATACGCACGCGCCGAGAAGACCGGAAAATATCATGTTGCTTACATCTTCGGTATTCACGTTCCTGCCGATGCCTCCCGTTTTTTTCTCTTCATCCAGAAGGCGTTTGATCATCTTTCCCAACCGGATGAATCCGGTATTGACTTCCTTGGCGAGATCCGGTGCCTGATCGCTCAGTTCAACCGCCAGATTTACAAAAATACAGCCACCGGGAAAATTCTTTGAGTCAGCAAGATAGCGGTCGCGGTAGTTTTCCAGCAATTTTTGTATTTTTAAAAGAGGCCTTGATTCTTCATCCAATTTATAAAGATTTCTTTCGCGCCAGATTTTTCTGGCCGCGCTCAGCATTTCACGAAAAAGCTGATCCTTGCTTTTAAAATGGTTATAAAATCCGCCTTTGGAAGTGCCCACAACCTCTATAATATCAGTCGTTGAAGTGCTGGTATACCCTTTTACAGAAAAGAGCTTAAGCGACTCTTCAAGTATACGTTCTTTTAATGTTATTGTTTTCTTCATGTTAAGACCGACCGGTCTCCCTTCTACGATATAATCCCTGGTGAGTCAATGATTTTTTTAGCTGAAATTGTACGCTGCGTTTTATAGAAAAATGCTCTTGAAAATAAAGGATGTTACCAGCTAAAAAGCGTCTCTCATTTCAATAGAAGAAATTATCATCAAAGTCCCAATGTGATTTATATTAAAACATCGCTTTATGGAAACTGTTTAGATGAACAATTTCAGAAAGGTCTTTGCGTGCGGGACCTTCTCTGGGAGGCACAGCAGGCCGTCCGATGGGGATAACAGCGACCACGTTATATCCTTCTCCAACATCGAGGATTTTTTTACAGGTTTCATGGTCCATCAAACCGACAACTACAGTTCCCAATCCCAGTTCATGAGCTTTCAAACATAATGTCTGAACAGCCATGCCCAAATCAAACATGTACCAGTTTTGAATTGCTGTGGCTTCCTTACCGCCGTAGCATCCGGAAGCGCCGGTTTTGGCACAGGCGACGATTAAAGCTGAAGCAGTAAGTGAACATTTGCTGGCCGGATTAAGTTCTGAATAAGTACCGGTTACCTTTTTGATTAACTCCTTATCGCGGACAACTATAAATTCCCACACTTGAGTATTTGCCCAGGAAGGCGACCAGCGTACGGCTTCGAATATTTGCCGGAGCTCTTCATCTGTCACTACTTCATCTGTAAATTTTCTTACACTTCTTCGTTTTAAAATGGCTTCCTGTAGTTCCATGGATTGTTTCTCCCATTTGTTTTATTCTTATTACTCCGTCATTCGATATCCTCCGCTGGCGGAGGTGTC
>AWGX01000648.1 GCA_000495415.1 Smithella sp. ME-1
TCCCGCGAAGGCGGGAATCCAGGATTTAAATTAATCTTTTTTAAACAACGCGTCGAGCTTGTCCTTGGCATTAGAGCTAGCCGCACCGGAAGCTTTTCCTGATTCTTTGAATTTGAAAAAATCACAAAAGTTGGAACGGGCTTTGTCCAACACTCTTTCGGCCTGAGATTCACGGCAGTCGTTATATGCCCCTAATTCATAAAAAGAGCAATTAAGACAGCAATGCAAATCAACTCCGCAAGAATGACATTGCGCCTGCCTTCCTACAAAGAAATCCTCGGCTACTTCTATTTTACATTTGTGACAGATATTCATGTTATTAAGTGTTGAGTGCCAAGACATC
>AWGX01000649.1 GCA_000495415.1 Smithella sp. ME-1
CCCGCCTTCGCGGGAATGACAAAGGTGTTTCAAAAAACTCTCTATACAGCGCAGGGGGAATGGCGGCCGGGCAGTAATTCTATTTTGTATTTTCTTACGGGTAAGGTTTTTATATCAAGTTTATCTTTGATTGTTTTTAACGTTACAATTTCCACGTTCATGTTGAGTGCTTTTTCCAGAAGCTCTTTGAACTGATTTTGAAAGATGCCCCCCTCTACTTCGGCATGAACCGGCAGAACGTGAACGCTACCATCTTTAATCAGTTCGCTGATTATTGAAATACTTTTTCCCGCGTCAACTTCTTCAAAACAAGGCAAATCTGATGGTATTTCCAAAGCATTGATTGCTTGATGAATAAACGGTCCGGTTGCCCTTGTACAGCTTAAGTATTCAAAATTGTATTCCTTAATTATTGCCAGAACCCTATCATCGATAAACCACGATGGTGCTCCAAACGCTGTCGGTTTCCGGTCGGTTAATTTTTCGAAACCGGCAATACCTTTATCAAACCATTCTTTAATCCAGTCTTCTGATTTACTTGACAGTTCATCCTGCCAGCGGCGGTGATCCCAGGCGTGGAACTGAACCTCATGCCCGGCGCTAATTATATCTTTGACAATTTCAGGAAAAGAAAGAGCAATCATCGGAGCGGG
>AWGX01000650.1 GCA_000495415.1 Smithella sp. ME-1
AGAAATCTTTAAGATTCCTCATCCTCGACACGTCGAGATTCGGAATGACATGGGTAAAGAGATATGAAAGAGAAGATAATTTGTTTTAGCCTGGGTTTGTCGGAAGAGGATATAGAAAAAGGGAGAGCTTCTTTTTGCGGAAAGAATAAGGAAGCGCCACCGCTGGAAGTTATTGCTCTTAACAAATCCATGCTTTCCTCGAAAGTAGGTGACGTATTAGACTGCATGACAGAGGATTCGTGGCCGACTAGTGCCGGAAAGCAGCAAGGTTCAGCTTTATCTCCGGGCATCTATAAATACCGTGTGGTTATTGTCCTTACGTCAGAGCGAGAACGGGTGCTGCAGATTATGAGGAACTTCAAGGCGGTCCTGTCCGAACCGCAAAATATAATTTTTGCCGTGATAACTCAGACGGCTCTGACATGGACATTTGAGGAATACATCGAACATCTTGGCAACGAGCACGAATACATGAAAACCAGAAAATAAAAATGGCATTCTCCCAATCGGAAGATAATGCCAGGAAAGGAGATTCTTATGCCGGCGTACAGGATTGATGTTGAGACAGGGAACAGGTATTTCGGTGACACCCGTTCCAATGTAAGCATTAAACTTTTCGACTGGCATGGACATGAAACCAACAGTATTCCTCTTGTTCCTAATCGACCCGAGCACGCTTTTTGGATAAATTATACGGAAAGTTTTACTGTGAACATCGATGGATTAACGGGAGACATAGCTGCCGTTGAAATAGCAAAAGATAATTCCGGCAGGCAGCCCGCCTGGTATTTAAGAACTGTGAAGGTAACTAATCTGGAAACCAATGCCTCATATCCGTTTGGTTTTTATCATTGGTTTTCTCTACGCAACGGCCTGAATCACCGGAGAGAGTATGCCGGCACCGTCTACTGGAGCTGCCGGGATATGTCGGACTCGCCCATTGTTAACCATCATTTCATTACTATCATTTTTAGTAATGAGGATGCGGCAAGAAGCATATGCAACATAGTCTATCCCGATATTTACATTCTTGGCAATCCGTTATCGGAAACGTGTGCCGGGAATACTGTATATTTTATCACTATCGGATGGTTTGCCCACGGAGCGGGTCAGGGGCAGCCTATGTACTGTGTTATTAACCAGCAGGACGACGTTATGTCTGTTCGCGAGCATTTAAATCCTGATCAATACGTTGATATTTATGCGCCTGATTTCAGTTATGAGAAGAAGGCTATGCCGATTATGCTTCTTGACGAAGCTTTGAACGACGAGGGCAAAATAATCAGGGCGGTAATGGGAGCGGCGGCATGTTATTCCCGCTATCAGCAGCAACATGATGATCTTCCTGAATTTGATACAATCGCATTAGATCCTGTTACGTGCGCATCTTTTGTCAATACTCTGTTCGCGAAAATAGGATATTCAAAAAGGCAACGGGAGAAAGCATCCGACATGACAGGCTTCGACGTGGGTGAATGTACTACATTGAGCATGTCTTATTTTTTGCCGCCGGAAACTTAGTTGGATGGTGAACAGATAGACTGTTCAACGTTCTATGTTCAAGGTTCAAGGTTGAAAACGTGAAAAGTGCCCCACGGCACTTCGTGACTGGGATAGTTTGCCTTACGCTTCAATCATCGATTCACTTGATTTCAGCTTGGCTCACTAAATGGTGAATGGCAAAATGACTGGATTCCCGCCTGCCAAGGCATTCCCGGCATACGTCGGGCAGGCTGCCGGGGTCCCCTGCGGGAATTAAAGCAATTTCCCTCTCCCTTGATGGGAGAGGGGTAGGGAGAGGGTGA
>AWGX01000651.1 GCA_000495415.1 Smithella sp. ME-1
GAATCGGGCAGATTGCGCCCCAGCCGCTCCTTCCAGAAATCAAGCAGCGTGGCAAACGAGATGGCCGCTTCCAGCGCCTCGCATTCTTCACGGGCATAATTATCCCGATTTCCGGATAATTCCACCGCACAGGTTGTGGCAAACTTCTTAAAATCGGGCATCCGGCCCGAGCGTCCGGCCTTTTCTATTTCTATAAGCAGCCTTCTTCCGGCCGATGTGGTTGAAAACGGAAGCCAGACGGCAAGATTGACGGCATTGCCGAAAAGTCTGAGCGATCTGTTCCAGAGCATCGGCGTGAGCGATTCATCCAGCAGGAAAATCATCAACTGCTCTTTGCCTGTTCGCTCTTTCAGAAAAGAGGAAACCTCTAGTGTGACCAGATCAACCAGCGCAGGAAGTCCGGCCAGTGTTATCAACTCAATGCCTGTACCGTCGGAGGGTGCAACCCTACCGCCGAAGGACAACACAAGATTTTTTGCCGAATCAAACGGCAGCTTTTCCGGCCCGGACAAATCAGTCCCAAATAGCGGCTCATCAATGAACAATCGTTCTTTTTTTATTTTGCGATAGAAACGCTCGGTCACCGGGGTTATCCCGGGAAGTCCGATAAATACATCTTTTTCTCCGAGGGTGATTTCTTCCAGCGCCGATATTTCCAACTCCGGCATGAAGAAATTTGATTTTTTAAGCCATTTTCGAAAATCCTGCGCGGTTTCCAGATATTCTTCGAGCCTTGCCCATTCGTCATCGGTAAAGCGCTCAGCCCCGTAAATGGTATTTCTGTTGATTTTATATTCAGCAAGTTTTGTAATAACCGGTAAAAGATTTGTGGCGCGTCTGGCCGGGTATGGTTCCTCCGGATATTTATGCGCAATGAACTGAATAAAATAAAGTAATTTTTCGTCATCAGGAACAGGTTCTAGCTTCAGTTTTTCGCAGCTTTTTCTGGCTATGTAAGATTTAAGGCCTTCGACCCGGGGGAGTATGCCGCCCAACTCGCTGTGAATAAGGTACTGCACAGGATCAACAGCTCTATCGCTGGCACATATTATTGTCCAACCGGAAAGATCAGGATAGTCATTGCGCAAAAGCTCAATTAATGTTTCCGAATATTGTGACATTCTTTGTCTCTCTATTACCCTTATGGTGGATGGCTGCTATTTTGCCGGTACATCTAATCCAGTTGAATTTTAATAGCATAATTTTAAAAATATGATAACAAGAAGAAAAAATTTATACTTATATTATGAAATATTTTATTAATTCCACCGCTGATTATCATCAGTACGATTTAAATTCGCTGGGATGGGAGCTGACCGTTTGCAATTCTCTGGAACCAATTAACAGCCCCTGTCGTAAAATACTTACCTCACCCTATTCTTTTGGCACACATCTTTTCAATTTTCTGAAAGAATTTATTTCCCTGGATGATATCCTGTCTATTTTGGAAATAGGCGGCGGCATGGGTTATCTGATGCGAGATTTCCTCAAGTTAAATCCACAAATGAAAGCAAAGATGATTGATATTTCTCCATACCTTTTGGACAAACAGAAAGAAATCATGCAACCATTTAATGTCGATTTTGAACTTGCAGATATATTCTGTGTTTCGCCAAAATCTCTTTCCGTTTTCGATTTAGTCGTAATGAATGAGAATTTAGGCGACTTGCCGACATTAGTAGCCATGGAAGAAAAAGGAAATGACTCCGGTCGGAATGTTGACAATGTGATGACAAAAATTGAACACTTAAACAAGAAATACAATCTCTTGCTGGGATCAAATAAAAATGAACATATCAATATCGGTGCCATGGAAATAGTTGAAAAACTATGTCTGACCGGAATAAAATACATTTTTTTAAGCGAGCATAGTTGCGAAGCTGTTGTTCCGGAACACATAAAGCCTTACATATCCTTTCAATCTTCCGGCTCCCCTGAAATGATTTCTCTGAAAGGCCACAAGGAATTTACCATTAAATTTTCATATTTGCAGAAAATCGCTGAAATGTTAAATTACAGTACACGGCGAGGATCTTTCGCCGATTTTCTACACTTGAATTTTAATGATAAAGTAAAAACAGCCCTAAGGCTTGCTACACCTTTCAGTGATGAGCAGGAAATTATCCGGCAATTTGTTTATGATCTTTATAAATACGAATATTTGATTCTCATAAAAAAAGGAGCTAAAAAATGAAAATATATTCAGCAATAATATTCCCTGTGGTTATTCTTTTCTTGCTGGTTTCTTCAGTTGAAAGTATGGCTTTCCGTTGCGGTAATGGGCTCGTCACTGAAGGAGATTCAAAGTCTCAGGTACTGGCTACTTGCGGTAGTCCTACATCCAAAGAAAAATCCTGCGAAAACAATCAGCAACACATGACAACAGACAAATATGGGAAAATAAAAAAAGTTAAAAAATGCGGCCGGAAACTGGAGACATGGTCATATAACTGCGGGGATAATGATTTCATTTACAAAATTAAATTTGATGACGGGAAAATAATCAATATAACCACCGATGGTCGCGGAAAAGGTAGATCGGATTGTCAGGCGAAATAATTGTCCATTTATATCATTCCGATGAAAATAATTAATAATGTCACGAAGTCTTTTGCCGATGAGAAAGAAGCCTTCTTTGTGGACATGGCAAGCCAAACCGTCTGGGACGATGGTGACTTCTATGATTTTATACACATGACCCCCAAAGGGACAAAAATAGTTGGCTCTCTCTTGTATTAAGCATTAAAAACTATAATTCCAAGTATTGTTACCGAATCAGGAAGTTGACTTTTCCGAGATTAACTTTTGCACTTTATCACGTAGGTCATTGACCTCTTTCCATTGTGGCGCAAGCTGAGCTGCCTCGTCAATATACTTCGTTGCTTCGTTAAAAAGCCCTTGCTTAACTCTGAGTTCAGCCAGATGAAAATAAGGTTGGGCAACTTTAGGATCAAGCAGGATTGCTTGTCGGAAACATGATTCCGCTAAATTGTCTTGATTCATTCCGGCATAAGCTACGCCGAGATTGTTGAATGTTGTAATATCGGCTGGGTTCATCTTTGCAGCTGCCAGCAAATGAGTAATGGCCAGATCAAATTGATTGCTTTGCAAATATGCCGTACCGAGGTTGAAATGAGCTAATTCATTTTCACCTGCCACCGCAAGATTTTGACTGAATAATGTTTTAGTATTCTTCCAGTAAGAGACCTGTCGGAATGTCAATGCCATTAATACCGCTATAAATAGCGTAATTACGACCGCCGCAAGGCGACGTATTTTTATTTTTTTTATATTCTTGTCCAGGGAAAATCCCGCCATAAAAATCAATCCTAATTGAGGAAGCAACATGTAACGGTCGGCATGTGCCTGTTCGCCTACCTGAACAATTCCAATAACCGGAAATAAAACTCCCAGATAAAACAACCATCCCCATAAAAGATGAGGGCGTTGATCCCGTTGCCAAACTGCTACAACACTAATAAGTGTTAAAACTGCGCAAGCCATCATAACGCTGCTATGATCGAATGCATATGGATACGGATAAAAAACAGTCAATTCAAGTGGCAACAGACTTTGGTGAATATATTCAAGATATGATATTACGGCATTGGCAAGTCGGTCTGTCAGGGGGAATTCAACAAGAGATTTTATTGCCCTGCTTTTATCTTGTACAATTAAAGTTATAATTGATGTAATTATGGAAAGAGCAAACCATGGTATTTTTTCATATATGGACTTCTTTAATTCACTTTCAAAACGCTTCAGCGGCCAGAAATCCAGAAGTAGAGCAACACAAGGCCAGGTAACCGCCATAGGTTTAGACAGCAGAGACAAAACAAGAAATAACGTCGTTAAATAGTAAAGATACTGTTTCCCGTTTTTGCCGGCATATCTAAGATAGGACAATGTAGCTGACAAAAAGAAAAAAGCGCATAGCAAATCTTTACGCTCTGCCGCCCAAGCTACGGATTCGACATGCAATGGGTGTAAAGCGAAAAAAGCGGTCATAAGAAAAGCGGCTGGGATGGAAGCTTTAAGATTTAAAAATAAAAAAAACACCAATATTACACACCCCACATACCAAAAAAGGTTTACCATGTGAACTGTTGTAGCTGAGGCACCGAACAGGCTGGAATCCAGCATATAACTTATCCAGGTCAGCGGATGCCAGTTAGAAGCCGTGTTAGTGATGAATGCCCAGCCAATGCCTATCCAGCTTAGGCCGGAGGATACCAGAGAATTTTCAGAAATGTAGAAAGGGTCGTCCCAGTTGATGAACTCATGGGATGACATTTGTGCATACGGCACAACTGTTAATACGACTAAGATTATTAGCCATAGACAGAGCAAGAGTTTATTTGTTATTTTATTTTTCAAAATATCAACAGAACTTTTTTGTGTTGATTGCACTAAAATAAACTATACTCTTAAATAACATAAAGTCTGAGAATTATCACTTTACTTTCCAGACAGGTTTTCTCTTTTCCACAAAAGCCACAAATCCTTCCATAATATCCGCAGAACCCAGTAAATTATGCATTATCTGGTCTGTCAGCGCCATGGCATCAGTTCTGTTCATATCCCTGCTTTTCAGAAGGAGTTCTTTCACTGCTCTTATCGCAAGAGGACTATTCTGACAAATTCTCTCTGCCATTTCTGTTGCGGTTTGAAGAAGTTGTTCAGATGGAACCACCCGATTCACCAGTCCCACTTCATAGGCTCTCTGCGCTTTTATTCTATCGCAGGTAATGAGCATTTCATAGGCAATTCCAGGTGGAACGTAGTGCTGGAAAAGAGCAGTAAAACTTGCCGGCATACCCAACTTTGGTTCGGGCACGCCAAACTGAGAGCCCTCCGCAGCAATTCTTATATCGCTTTCCAGAGCCAGCCACAAACCACCGCCAAGACAGTGTCCATTGATGGCCGCAATAATTGGTTTCGATACATTATAGTTTGAAGGTGACGCACGCCACGCAGGAGCCTCCTTCATCCAGGACATTACTCTTGCAGGAGGTTTGCCCCCTAGTAACTTAAGCATTTCCACATCCGATGCGATATCAACTCCGGAACAAAAGGCTTTGCCTGCTCCTGTGAAAATACTCACCCAGACATCATCGTCATCCCTGAAGGTTACCCATACTTTCGCCAATTCATTAATAAGTTCAGGACTAAGGGCATTTAATTTATCAGGACGATTCAAGGTGATGTACGCAATCTTATCCTTCTTCTCATATAATACTAACGACATAAAATACCTCCTTGATATCAACCTTTTTTAATAAGCACTCCCCCGATAATGACAATCTAAAGCGACCATTGTTTTCACTTATATTTACGCTCATCTACCAGTCAAGCCTTTTTCTTAACATTTCTTCAACACTCTTGACCATCGAGTAATCAGCTATAGCATCAATTTTCACTGCTTTTTCCTGTTTCTGTACCGAAAAAGTTTATAAAATACGTAACCAATGTTTCTGATACTTAGTTTCTCTCTTCTTTATCCTCTCTTCTTTATCCTTGACATCCTTCCCTCGCAAGTTTATGCAATAATTGTATTATTATCATATATCTCATTTTTCACAAGAATGGACAAAACTCATGACGCAACAGAAGCAGAAAAAAATCAATTCACAAAGATTTTTCTCTGCTTCTATATTTTGGGTTAGTTTGGGACTGAGCGCAATCTTCTGGGTTGTTGACTCAATTCTAACGGTCATTTCGACCAATTCTGCTTTTTTCCCTACGCTTGTCGGCATTGAAACCAGAGGGTTTTGGCAGCGTTTGATTGTGCTGTGCTTCCTTTTCATTTTTGCGTCTCATGTTCAATACAGCGCCAGAAAGAGGCGTGAAGCGGAAGATAAACTTCAACAAACCCTTGAAAGTTTAAAGAGAGCTGTTGGCACGACTATTCAGGTCTTAGTATCTGCTTTGGAGTCAAGAGATCCTTATACAACTGGCCATCAGAGCAGAACCGCCGATCTGGCTCGCGCCATCGCCATGGAAATGGGCTTAGCTCAGGATAAAATCGATGGAATTCATATGGCAGGTATCGTTCACGATATAGGGAAAATAGC
>AWGX01000652.1 GCA_000495415.1 Smithella sp. ME-1
GACTTTTCTATTTGCTACTAACATGATATTTTTTGCATGTTGACACATTGCCATTTTACAGATAAATTCTAATATGGAAGTGCCAAGGTCACTGGTGGGCCTCCCGGACTTCAAATCCGGTGTGGGGCGCTAAAACCGTCCCAGGTGGGTTCGATTCCCATGCACTTCCGCCAATTAATTTGCAGATTTCTGTTTTTTATCTAAAAAAAATATTAACCTGTCTTTGTCTTTTTTAGCCTTATAACTTTATTCCCCAATTCAAATTTTGAGGGGAGCTATTTGCCTATGATTTTTTTATTTTACTTGCCCATGTTTTATTTAAGATGGTAGTTATAAACTTTATCTGGCACTAATGTCATTTTTATAAGATAAATTATTGGACAAAGCTAAGGTCTTATCATGGGAAATCTGAAACAAGCGTTCTTATTTGTGTCCCATCTTTCATCTAAACCTGTCATCAACGAATATAAAAATGTCTGCCACTCAACTGAAAATACAGGAGATTGCTTCTTCCTATATGATGCTACCGCCGGTATCGTTCCTGATAAAATAGACAAACTGTCTCCATATTTGTATTCCAACAAATGCCTCTCCGATCTGGGTTATCCCACAATAGGTAAAAATATTATTCCGGGTCATGCGCATTTCCCTCTATTTCAATTTTTCCTGGATAATCCTAATTACGATTACTATTGGTTTATTGAATACGATGTAAGATTTTCCGGCAAATGGAATTTATTTTTTGATGCATTTTTGACTGTAAAATCAGATTTTCTA
>AWGX01000653.1 GCA_000495415.1 Smithella sp. ME-1
CCGCGTATGCGGGACCGGTATGACGATATTGATTGTATTATTCTGATTACGGCATAGTTTCGGATTTAGAAATGGTATAAGTTGTAAAATAAGTTTTAAGGGAGGGTAAAATATGACGCACGAGGATAAAGGGAAATATTTTAAGAAACATGCTCAGGATGTCGAAATAGACGAGGACCTGAAAAACGAAATAATTGAACAGGCAAAAAACAAGAGTATTTCGTGTAAAAAAGCTGAAGAAATTGCCGGGGAACTCGGGTGTTCACTGGAAGAAACAGGAAGAACTATCGATGTTCTTAATATTAAAATAACCAAATGTCAGTTGGGACTTTTTGGTTACGGCGAAACGAAAAAAATTGTCCAGCCGGCAAAAGAAGTTGCTTCTGAAATTAAAGAAAAGATTACAGCGGCATTGCAAGATGGAAATCTTTCCTGTGCTGCTGCCTGGGAAATTGCCGCGGCATTAAATATTCCCCGCTTGAAAGTGAGTGCTGATTGCGAAGCTTTGGAGATAAAGGTAAAGCCGTGTCAGCTCGGCGCCTTCTAGATTAGGCAATAATATTTTTGCTACTTTTGTCATTGCGATGAGACCGAAGAGCGAAGAAGCAATCCCAACGCCTGATGAGATTGCTTCGGTCGTTTCTCTCCCTCGCAAAGACATTAAGAATATAACTTCAGGTAACTTCTAATTATCTGTATCATTAAATCGGCGTTTTTACTGGTACCGGCAATAATTTCCTCTATGGTTAAAGGTTTTTTCAAAAGCCCGTTGCCGAAATTATCTATCGAGCAGGCGGCAGCGTAAGGCAAACCCAATTCCAACGCGATAACCGCTTCGTTTGCCATAGTCATACCGACTATATCGGCATAATTGGTCATCATTTTAATTTCCGCTTTGGTTTCCAGCCGGGGACCCTGTGTTTGCCAGTAAGTTCCTTTCGGGACAACTTTAATTTTTTTATTGGCTGCCGCATTGATAAGCTTTTGCCGTACTTCTTCATTTAATGACGGAGTAATGTGAACGGCGCTGTTTTTATGAATGGTCGGCGTAGCTGTCAATGTAATAAAATCATCCGGAATAACTATCATTCCCGGACATAAATATTTTCTTAATGAGCCAGTGGAATTTATGCTGACTATTTCGGTTGCATCCAGGTCTTTTAGTGCCTGTAAATTTGCGCGATAATTAATTAAATGCGGCAAAATATGACTTTTGGCGGTGTTACCATGTCTGATAATCCACGCCATTTTGTCTTTGATTAGAACTGATGCCCGGCCATATTTGTTTTTCATCAATTTGGTCGCGCTGTTTCTTAATAAATCACTTCTTTCCACGACTAAATTGTTGGAAATAACACCTAAAATACCCATAAAGACTCCTTTGTTAAGGTTTATAGCAAATAAAATAGTGGCAGTAAAGGCGGTTGTTTTTATGCCGTCAGATAGCATTTGACTTTCTAAGTTCTATTATGACATATAAACTAATGATAGAAAAGTTATGGAGGACATAAAATGACCAGCCAATTTCTGGGTATTGCCACCGACGATAATTTTGAAGGTGAGGTTCTTAAAAGCGACAAACCGGTACTCATTGATTTCTGGGCGCCATGGTGCGGGCCTTGTAAAGCCATCGGTCCTATTGTGGAAGAACTTGCCGAACAATTGAAAGATAGTGTCAAAATAATGAAGTTGAATGTTGATGAAAATCAGAAAATCGCTATCAAATACGGTGTGCGCAGTATACCGACACTTATTCTTTTTAAAGACGGTAAGGTTTTAGATACGCTCATCGGCCTTGTTCCCAAAGAAAGACTGGAAAGTTTTGTTAAAAAAAGTTTATAAATTGAGACCTTGTCGCGAAAAGGTTGTGATAGATGAATTTTAAAATATACGGAGAAATAGTGAAATTAAAAATAATTTTATTAATTTTATTGATGAGTTTGATTTGCAGCGGTTGTTCGATGCTTAATTTTTTCAGTAAACATGAGCCGACCAAGCCGACTCCTGAGGGGCTTTATGCGCAGGCTTCCGTCGAGTTTAATAAAGGTCGTTATAAAAAAGCACAAGAGTACTTTCTGCGCCTTAAAGAAGAATATCCGTTGCATGATCTGGCGATTCTAGCGGAAATAGGAATAGCCGATTCCTTGTACAGCGATAAAGAATATGTGGAGGCTGAAAACGCTTATAGTGACTTTATAGCTCTTCATCCTGTAAATGAAAATATTCCTTACGTGCTTTATCAACTGGGAATGTGCCATTACAATCAGATAGGAGATATTGATCGCGACCAGACGGAAACAATTCAAGCCAAGAAAGAATGGGAAAGGCTTGTTGCGCGTTATCCTGAAAGTAAATTTTCCGCTATGGCCGAAAAACTGATTCGGGAATGCAAACAAAAACTGGCGGAACACGAATTTTATGTTGCTAAATTTTATCTGAGACAGAAAAAGTACCAGGCCGCCCTTTCGCGTTTTGAGGAACTGGCGCGTGTGTACCCCAATGTCGGTCTCGATTATAAGATAGAATATTACATTAATGAAACCAAGGCTAAAATAGCCGAAGAAAAACAATTGGAACAGAAAAAGATAGAGAAACAAAAACGTAAAGAAGAAAGAAGAAAGAAAGCTTCAAAATAAGGATACTTATTTTCAGCTAGCGTAACTGGTTCATTTTAATTAGGGTTCCATCTCAATTTTTTGTCTCAACTCTACTTTGCACTAGAATTTTCTTTTCTCCCGTGTGGTGAAATCGAGAAAATCGAATTAACCGGTTTTTTGACTTTGTAAACAAGGGCTCCCGCAATAAAAACTTAAAAAATGTGTTTTTTAATAACCTCAATCTCTGCCGGATGGTGGGAATAAAAGTCCGGCTTTTTCATGGCTTCAATTAACAGAGAATGAGTCATAAGATTTTCTCTTAAATATCCTTTCCGGCAAACGATATGCCTTTTAAATATCCGGTTTAGTTTCTCAACAGAACATTGTCATGTCGACCAGAGGGAGATATCTTTTATGTTTTTTATTAAGATTTCTTGCTTCGCTTCGAAATGACAGATTGTATGGATATTTATGAGGCACTACACTAAATCAATCACCTGCTTATAATCAAGTTAAAAATCAGACTTGCGTTCGAAAGCTAATCATGATTATTTTAGAAACATAAAAATGGAGAAAGATATGTTTAAAAAACTGCGCAAGATAGCAAAAACCAAAACCGCGGGAATAGTCCTTTACTGGATTGCTCGGTTGTATTGCGCTACGTTGCGCGTCAAAATAGAAAATGAAAGCGAATGGTCCCGCTATCTGGAGCAGGGAGGAAAGGTGCTGCTTTGTTTGTGGCATCAACAGTTCCTTGTATCCGTCGTTTTTTTTCCAAAATATAAAAAATATCAGCCCAGTGTCATGGCTTCCCGAAGCAAAGACGGAGATATTTCTTCCAGAATACTTGCAGCGGGTGGCGTTACCCCTGTGAGAGGATCATCTTCGCGGGGAGGCATCGCTGCTTTGAGAGAAATGATACGCAGAATTAATCAGTACAGATTGGGTGCTCATGTTCTGGACGGACCGCAAGGTCCGGCCGGAGTTGTCAAACTGGGCGCCCTTGCCATTGCCGCCGAAACAAATGCCGTAATGGTTCCTTCGGTCATTATTGCGGATCGTGCCTGGTATTTGCGCAGTTGGGACAGATTTATGATTCCGAAACCTTTTTCCCGCGTCACAATAAAGTTTTTTCCGAAAATAGAACTGCCGCCGATAATGGATAAAGATGAATATGAAAAACAAAGGAAAAAGCTGGAAGAAATAATGCGGCCTTATCTGCATCCTTAGTACCACGTCTAAATCAAAGCGCTATCTTTGT
>AWGX01000654.1 GCA_000495415.1 Smithella sp. ME-1
TAAAAAGCTCCAGAGGCAAGGCGCTCAAAAGCGCATCCGGCATAGACCGGACAAACTCCGCACATGCATAGCCCGGCGCATGCCGGGTACTTTTTCTTAAAGCCGCTATAAAACTATTTCCGTACCTATTCCCTTATCGGTAAAGACCTCCAGCAATACAGCATGCTTTAAACGTCCGTCGATTATGTGAGCTTTTTTTACTCCACCTTTAAGAGCTTTCAGGCAGCACTTGATTTTGGGGAACATGCCTCCTTCGACAGTTCCATTTTCAATTAATTTCAAAGCATCTTTATCGGTCATCGTATTTATCAGTTTTTTATTCTTACCCAAAACGCCGGGAACATCAGTCAATAGTAAAAGCTTTTCCGCCTCCAGCGCCGCCGCTATTTCACCGGCAACAATATCCGCGTTGATATTGTAGGTTTCGCCTTTATCACCGATTCCCGTTGGGGCTATAACCGGAATAAAGTTATTCTGCGCCAGAGAAACAATCAACTGGGAATTGATGCTTTTTACTTTCCCCACCAGGCCTATATCTATAATTTCCGGCGGTGTGCTCTTTACCTTTTCCTCACTCAAATAATACTTCTCCGCATGGATCAGGTTACCATCTTTGCCGCTCAATCCAACGGCTTTCCCCCCATGTCTGTTAATTAAACCGACAATTTCTTTGTTTACTGTACCCACCAGAACCATTTCCACAATATTCATAGTTTCTTCATCGGTAACCCTCATACCCTGAACAAACTTTGATTCTTTACCGAGCTTTTTAAGCAAAGTTCCTATTTGAGGACCACCGCCATGAACGATAACCGGATTGATGCCGATATATTTCATCATAACCACATCTTGAGCAAACCTGTCTTTTAATTCATCATCAACCATGGCATGTCCGCCATACTTGATAACGATCGTTTTGTTGTAAAATCTTTTAATATAAGGCAAGGCTTCCAGCAGTATTTCAGCTCTTTCCATCGAATTTTTTATATTTTTCATCTTTAACTCCGCTTTATAATATATACCTGCTTAAATCCTCATCTTCAATTATCTCGTTGAGCTTTTCTTCTACCTGTCGCGCGTCTATTGTGATTTCTTTTTCTTTCATATCCGGCGCTTCAAAAGAAATTTCATCCAATAAAGTTTCCATAATTGTATATAACCTTCTGGCGCCGATATTTTCTGTTCTTTCATTGACCACTGTCGCTACTTCCGCAATAGTAGCGATGGCTTCTTCCGTAAATGATAATTTTATACCCTCTGTTGCCATCATTTCCGTATACTGTTTAACCAGTGCATTATTGGGCTCGGTTAAAATACGGATAAAATCTTCCTTACCCAATGAATCAAGCTCCACACGAATCGGAAAACGTCCCTGCAATTCCGGGATTAAATCGGAAGGCTTGGAAGAACTGAACGCACCGGCCGCGATAAAGAGTATGTGATCTGTTTTAACCATTCCATAACGCGTATTCACGTTGGAGCCTTCCACAATTGGCAGCAGATCTCTTTGTACTCCTTCACGTGACACGTCGGGACCATGAGATGAATCGCTGCCGACGATCTTATCAATTTCATCCAGAAAAATTATACCCGATTGTTCTACCCGCTCCAGCGCAGTTTTTGTTACTTTGTCCATATCTATTAATTTTTGCGCCTGTTCTTCCTGTAGTATTTCC
>AWGX01000655.1 GCA_000495415.1 Smithella sp. ME-1
GGTTTCGGGTCTAATCCTTGCGACTAGCCGCCCTATTAAGACTCGCTTTCGCTACGGCTCCGCGTGTTTCTCGCTTAACCTCGCCACAAAAATTAACTCGCAGGCTCATTCTCCAAGAGGCACGCCGTCAGGCCTAGCGGTGCGCACGAGTATTTCTACTCAGCACCAACCCGCTATTAGCCCTCCGACTGCTTGTAGGTCTATGGTTTCAGGTTCTATTTCACTCCCCTCGCCGGGGTACTTTTCACCTTTCCCTCA
>AWGX01000656.1 GCA_000495415.1 Smithella sp. ME-1
GGCACAACAAGAATCGTATCTTTTCCCAAAGCTTTAAGACCGATTCTGTAAGCAATTGCCAGAGCGCAGCCGGTGCAGGCCCTCGTTCCCGGATGCACAAATTCTTCTGTCGGCAAACTTAAAATTGTTGTCTTCGCCTGCATACAAATTCTCCTACAATTTAAGCCCTATCCAAACTGGTTCCTTGGCAACCTTTCCTTTTGTCGCTGCCCGGAGGTTTTGTATCAAATCTTCAGTTCTGATTTCGCGGTTGCCTATCCCCAGGATAAAATTCTGAACAAGCGGTAAAGAGCCTGTACCGGCAAGATGTTCATAAAGAGCTGATTTTAAATCTGAAAACAGAGCGCCTTCATAACCATAGCTCAACGCCTTTTCAAAGACGATTACTCCTTTTTTT
>AWGX01000657.1 GCA_000495415.1 Smithella sp. ME-1
CATTCGGGGAATGCGCCCTACATTCCGGAACCGTAATCCAAGAGGCGTTGCTGGAATAACCAACATTGCATAGTTTAAAAAGATTATATCGGTTATTATATTAAAGTAGATTGAGGCAGGCTTATGAATGGTAATCGAACAAACATTAATTCCGATAAATCGATAGATGTTTTGCTTCAGGCGATTAAAGAGCTGGTTGTGGAACTTCATCCGTCCTGGCCGAAAACAAGAAAAATACTACCGCAGAGCTTGCTTACGCAGGATCTGGGATTAGATAGTCTCGCGCGCGTTGAACTTCTCACACGAATTGAAAGAAGTTTTGGCGTAACACTTGAAGAAAAAATATTTATCGATGCGGAAACACCGCGCGATCTCTGGCGGGCGATTATCAAAGCCGGCCCTTCCTTGGTCCATGTTACTGCCACGGAAATTAAAGAAGTGGAAATTGGAGAGGTGCACGACTTGCCCTTTGGCGCCAAAACACTTGTAGATGTATTGAAATGGCATGTGGAGAACAATCCGGAAAGACCGCACATCAGCTTCTACAGCGATGAAGGTGATGGGGAAATTATTACATACAGACAATTAGGTGACGGCGCGCAGGCAGTTGCTGCCGGTCTTCAGGATAAAGGACTGCTTCCGGGAGATACTGTCTCCATCATGCTGCCCACCAGCCGCGAATACTTTTTTACTTTTATGGGTATTTTACTTGCCGGTGGCATACCAGTTCCCATCTATCCGCCGTTTCGTATGAACCAACTGGAAGATCATATGCGGCGGCACAGCGCAATTCTTAAAAACTGCGAAGCGAAGATAATGGTCATTATCCCGGAGGCCAAGCGCTTTGCCCAGGTTCTCAAGGCGCAGGTGGAGAGCATGCACACATTAGCAACTGTCGAGGAATTAATCTCCGGCAAAGCAACGTATAATAGATATACTCCGGCCGCAAACGATATTGCTTTTCTCCAATACACGTCCGGCAGTACCGGCAATCCTAAAGGCGTGATGCTAACCCATGCCAATCTGCTGGCCAATATCCATGCGTTGGGTGAAGTGGCACAGGTAAAATCCACGGATATAATCGTCAGCTGGCTGCCGCTTTATCATGACATGGGTTTAATCGGAACCTGGTTTTCCAGTCTTTATTATGCGGCCATGCTGGTGGTAATGTCGCCGCTGAGTTTTATATCGCGGCCGCAGCGGTGGCTATGGGCTTTTCATCGCTATCGGGGCACCATTTCGGCCGCTCCCAATTTCGCTTATGAATTATGCCTGAAGAGATTGACAGATAGTGATCTGCAGGGGCTTGATCTTTCTTCATGGCGAATCGCCTGCAACGGAGCAGAACCGGTAAGCCCGGAGACATTAGAAAATTTCTGCCGGCAATTTTGTAAATACGGCTTTAAGCGAGAGACAATGATGCCTGTATACGGTTTGGCGGAATGTTCTGTCGGACTTTCCTTTCCACCGCTTGATCGTAGTCCTTTAATTGATAAAATTGATAGAGATATTTTTGTTAATACCGGACATGCTGTCCCGTCCGCTGAGTCTGATGAAAAAATATTACAATTTGTTGCCTGTGGTCGTCCATTGCCTAATCATGAGGTCCGTATTGTAGACAGCGCAGGACGGGAATTGCCGGAGCGATACGAGGGAAGACTCCATTTCCGCGGACCGTCGGCAACGTCCGGTTATTATCATAATACTGAAGATACCAAACAGCTCTTTGATGGCGATTGGTTGGATTCCGGCGATATGGCTTATATTGCGGGTGGCGATATATTTATTACAGGACGTAAAAAGGACATTATCATCCGCGCCGGGCGAAACATCTATCCTCAGGAGCTTGAAGAAGCCGTAGGAAAAATTGCGGGAATCAGGAAAGGTAATGTAGTTGTGTTTGCGTCAAAAGATACCATTAATCAAACAGAGAAACTGGTTGTAATGGCGGAGACGCGCGAGGAAAATATGGAAAAACTAAACACTATACGCGAAGAAATCAACACCTTGGCAATGGATTTGGTGGGGACAGCGGCGGATGAAGTTGTTCTGGCGCCGCCGGGGACCGTGCTTAAAACGTCCAGCGGAAAAATTCGTCGTGCTGGTAACCGCACTCTTTACGAGAGTGGCCGGATTGGCAAGGGTCATAAGGCGGCCTGGTGGCAGATGATGCGCATTGCCGCATTCGGAATTTTACCGGAATTAAGGCGTATGTGGCATGGCGTGAAAAGCGGATTTTATGCCGTTTACTGCGGGGCACTTTTTTTTATTCTTGCTCCGATTACGTGGGTGTCGGTTGTGTTGTTACCAAAGGAATCATGGCGATGGTTTTTAATGAGGAAGGTTGCATGGTTTTTGGCAAAAGCTTCATTCACACCTGTTATCGTACACGGGGCGGAAAATCTGCCTGACAAAAGGTCTTTTATATTAGTATCCAATCATGCCAGTTATCTGGATAACTTTCTGATGGTTGCCGTACTGCCGCTGGAATTCAGCTTTGTGGCCAAAGCGGAACTGCGAGGAAGTATGTTGGCGCGCTTATTTCTTAAGCGCATTCAGGCGGAATTTGTAGAGCGTTTCGACAGACAAAAAGGAGTTGAAGATGCCCGCCGCATTGCATCCACGGCGCGTAAAGGTCGCAATTTACTCTTTTTTGCAGAAGGAACTTTTACGAGAATTCCGGGGCTTCGTACTTTTCATATGGGAGCATTTGAAGCGGCAGTGGAAGCTGATGTTCCGGTTATTCCTGTTGCGATTCGCGGCACACGTTCAATACTGCGCGATGTTAGCATGTTTCCCCGGCGCGGCACAATTACCGTAACAATCGGGAATCCCGTTGAGCCTGGCAGCATAAAGAACAAAGCTGTACCGGATTCCTGGACCACAGCGATAAAACTTCGCGATGCCGTTCGTGCATATATATTGAAACACTGCGGCGAGCCCGATCTTTCCGGGCACTAAAATTGATAGGTGGCAAATATTTGGTAGCATATTTTTTTATCTTATTTTTGACAAAAAGATATTTTTTATATAGTTGTTAAACAGTTACAATAACAATCCCAAGAAAAAATAATTTATTTACCGATGTGCGACTGCCGTTGTGTAAAGGGGATCAATGAAAAGTAAAAGCAGTAAAGAGCATAGCAACAAAACTATATCCCGGGGAGCTGCCAGCGCAGATATGCATACGCAAGGGGAGTTGAAGAAAAGTGAGGAATTATACCGGTTGCTGACAGATCAATCAATCATGGGAATACACATTATTCAAGACGGTCGCATCAAGTATGTAAACCGGGCAACAGCTTTAATAACCGGTTATTCGAGAGAAGAAATGATGAATTGGGAGCCTGATGGGTATCGTAGATTACTTAACCCGGATGACTTGCCTTATGTGATGGAGCAGAGCAAGAAAAAACAAACAGGAGACCCGGACATTGTCGTTCAATACACGTGGCGAATGATTACGAAGTCCGGAAAGATGAAGTGGATAGAGTCTTATTCCAAGACAACATTATTTGAAGGACTTCCCGCTGACTTTGTGATGATGATCGATATAACTGCCCGTAGGAAGGCGGAAGATGCACTGAGTCAAAGTGAGGAGAAATATCGAGCTATTATCGAAAATATCGAAGATGGCTTAGCGGAAATCGATCTCAAAGGCAACTTCATATTCTTTAACGATGCGATTAGCAAAGTTCATGGTTATCCGAGAAACGAATTAATGCAGCTGAACTATCGCGATTATATGGACGAGGAAAATGCCAAAAAAATATTTGCAAGATATAATAAGGTTTTTCACACAGGAAAATCAGAAAAAGAAGCCGGATATGAAATTATCACGAAAAGCGGAGATAGAAAATATCTGGATGTATCTATAACGCCCATCAAAAATGACATTAATCGTGTGATTGCTTTTCGTGTAATTGTACGTGACAGAACAGAACGCAGAAAGGCGGAGGAAAAGTCAAGGGAAATCGAAGAGCGGTACAAGGCTCTTATTGATCGTTCACTCGATTTTATTTACACAATTGATTTTGAAGGTCGCTTTATTGATGCAAATGAAGCAGCCTTGCGTCGGTTTGATTACAAAAGGGAAGACATTTCTTCTCTTAATATCACCTCATTTCTGGATGAAAAGCAACTTCTGTCCGTATTGAAAATAATGCAGGAACTTACAGAAACCGGTACCCAGAAAGAACTGGCTGAGATTAAGTTGCGCCATAAAGATGGCAGTTATGTATATGTGGAAAGCAAAGGATCCGTTGTAATGTCTGACGGAAAGCCTGTAGCCATACAGGCTGTTGCCAGAGATATCACCGAACGCAGGCAGGCGGCGGAAGAAATCAGGAGAACACAGGAACAAATGCGTGCCTTTGCTGCTAGACTGCAAACCGTTCGCGAAGAGGAACGTACACACATCGCCCGTGAGGTTCATGATGAACTGGGAGGAGCACTGACCGGCATAAAGATTGATTTGTCCCTGCTGAAAAAAGTGGCGGGAGAAATAAAAGAAAATTCATTAAAGGATCCGCTGCTCAATCAAATTTATAACACGATGAAAAACATAGATAATACCATGCAAGCCGTTCGAAAAATTGCCACAGAGCTGAGACCGGGAATTCTGGACGATTTGGGCCTCGTTGCGGCCGTAGAATGGCAACTTGATGATTTTAAGAAACGCACAGGTATAAATTACGAGTGGGTTTCAACTCAGAAAAAAATCAGACTCGATGAACAAGGTGCTACAGCGTTGTTTCGTATTTTTCAGGAAACGCTGACTAATGTATTTCGTCATGCTGATGCAACTATTGTACACGTGCGATTGCACAAAAAATCGGGTAACTACATTCTGGCAGTGGAGGACAATGGCAGGGG
>AWGX01000658.1 GCA_000495415.1 Smithella sp. ME-1
CCCGTGGATCCTCAATAGCCACTGACATATGCTGTGTTAAATCGGACTCTCCTTCCTCCAATTTGAAACTGACCTGAGCAGCCAAATCCTCATCAAGTCCCGCCGGTTTTTCTTTTACATTGTCATCCTGAGCAGGATTTTCTTCCTTCGTTTCTCTCTCCTCGGAAATTTCGTCCTTCGCTTCAGTTTTCTCAGGCTTTCCTTTCTTTTCTTCACTCTCTTCAGGCTTCTCGCTCTTCGGTCCGGCCTCATCACGAATTTTCACAGCATCGGGGGGAGGAGGTGCAAATTTCTCCCATTCTCCAATGATCGTGCAAATGCGGTTCCATATTTCCAGATATACCTCAACTCTTCTTTCTCTTCGCTCAGCCGGTGTGGAAAGATTTTTCAGTTCTATGATTTTCTCAAAATTTCCCAGCAAAACTTTAATCAGATCATCATAATAATAGTGAAGATTATCGGGCGCGGTCTGAAAGAACATTATTTCCCGCCAGACACCGGCTAAACTTGCTGCGGTTGGCGGGAGAGAAGGATCTCTTTCCATGTTAATAAGAGATCTCCAATATTTTGAGAGGTAAAGGTTCCAGACGGTGGGGCGGACCAATTCAGCTATGTACAGATCTTCCACGGTGGAAATAAAACTGTTCAGGTAATCTTTCATTTCTTCAGCCGGCAGAGAAGCATGTCGTTTGACCTGGTTTTCCACCCACTCACTCCATTCAATACATCCGAAAGCCTCACGGACAACCTTTCCCACCATGAGGTCAATCTTTTGGAAAGGGATAGGATAAATTCCCTTGACGTCAGCCGGATTCAGGACAATAGAGTTACCCGGAGACGCGGACATACCCTGCCAGTAAATAGGCTTGACATTAATGCCGATGTGACCGGCAACCTTGCGCATGGCAGCCAGAGCTGAAGCCAGTTCAGTAGCTTCATGACGGGAGTAATTCTTTCTCCAGTATCTGGAGTATTCATTTTGAGAGCTTTTGGAAGCTATATTTTTTTTATCCGGCGAATTACTATTGCCAGACCGAATTTTCGCGCTCACCAGCATCAACCTCCCTGCGGTGGAACATAACCTGGCGGAATATATCGTTCATAGTGACTGAGTTCTTCCTTCATATCACCTGTCTCCACATGGATGGAAAGAAGCAACGATTCCAGTATATTCATTGATATCTGAAGGCTATAGATAATGGCCTCTCGTAAGGGGGCCCCCATGGCGGAAAGCTCCGCAATCATCAGACTGTGTCTTATAGAAACATCAACAGGCGCCTGCTTGTTATGTCTCAATTTATTCACAATGTTGAGAATTTCATCTGCCACAGATGAAGAAATACCGGTTTTAAGGACAAGTATCTCCTTTTCTACACTCAAAGGAGGGTATTCAAGACGAACGCGGTAAAATCTATCCTTCAGGGCGGCATCCAGTTCATCCGTCCCTGAAAATTCCGCACCTTCATTCATTGTGGCAAAA
>AWGX01000659.1 GCA_000495415.1 Smithella sp. ME-1
TTATGTTTCGGCCACAGGTCTTGTAAGGACAACTTCAATACTACTTGCCGAACGATATGAACCTAGTCCTCTCAGAGCGATGAGCTACAGTGAAATGACATCGAAAATAATTTTCGACTTGGCTCAAAAAGGAGACAAAATCGCGCTGGAAGCTTTTGACCAAACTGCCCGAATTCTAGGAATGAAACTTGCTGATGCTGTAGCACACACTAGTCCGGAAGCAATTTTTTTAACCGGTGGATTGGCCATGGCTGGAGATATTCTGTTGGAACCTGCAAATCAGTATATGGAAGATTTTTTATTCGGTGCATACAAGGGCACGGTAAAGTTGTTCCCGTCCGGAATGATCGCCGGTAAGAGTGCAATTTTAGGAGCAGCAGCATTAATCTGGAATGAATTAGCACCATGAAAAAGTTAGATTCTTTCATCGGATAAAAACAATTTATTATTTAATAGGCATTCGGGTACTTTTATGAAAAATTCTCTTGAACTTGGCTTGATTGGCAATTGTCAAATCAGCGCTCTGATTGACGATAGGGGTGAAATTGTCTGGCATTGTTTGCCCCGTTTCGATGGAGATCCAATATTCTGTTCACTTCTGAACGAACATCCCGATGGGAAAGGTCATGGCTATTGCACTATAGAACTCCTGGACCAAGTATCGGCTCAGCAATCATATCTGCCAAACACAGCTGTTCTGGTTACACGGCTGACGGATAAGCATGGTGCGGCTATCGAAGTAACAGACTTTGCTCCCCGCTTCCATCAGTATGGGCGTATGTTTATGCCTATGATGCTGATCAGACAGCTTCGACGACTAAACGGAACTCCACGTATTTATGTACGTGTTCGGCCACTGTGCGAATATGGCAGCCAGAGTTGCACGACAACCCATGGAAGTCATCATATCCGTTACGTAGCACCATCATGGATTATGAGGCTAACAACGGACATATCCGTTACGGCTGTGATTCAAGAAATTCCTTTTTTTCTTGAAAATAAGGCCACTTTAATACTCAGCACAGATGAAACAATTACCGATCCAATTAATGAGCTTTCGCATCGTTTTCTAAACGAAACCATCGCGCACTGGCGCGATTGGGTCAGAGATTTATCTATTCCTTTTGAATGGCAGGATGAAGTCATACGTG
>AWGX01000660.1 GCA_000495415.1 Smithella sp. ME-1
ATCTCCCGCTGGTCGATATGACAATGTTCATTGAGACACTACGCTGGACAAGTGGTTTTGAAAAATACAATTTTCCCTGCTGAATTAAAAACTATTTTAGTGACAGGAACATCCGGGAGGACAGGAGGTTGCTGAACACGATGATCCAGTTGAACCTGATGAACCCTTGGACTTTCTTTTAGCGGATACGGACATTATTTTTTCGGCTTTTTTTGTGCCGCATTTAGGACAGACAAGGCCTTTTTCATCAGAAGGCGAAAAGATTAAGCTCTCGAATATATTTTTGCATTTTTTGCATTTAAATTCGTAAATAGGCATTTGTTTTTATCCTTTTTTTTAAGATATACCGCATTTAAATAATGTCAAGTCTCACAAGAAAATATTTGTTGCTTCAGCGCGTTGGCTTACTCATCGGTGGTGTTTGCTTCTTGCTTTTTTCCAAATCTTTAATTTCCTGATTAATGGCACTATTTCGGTCGGAACTCTGAGGGAAGTAATTGACCGCTTCCTTAAAATGAAACAGGGCGCTTTTCTTTTTTCCCTCCTTCTTAAAGTGTAAACCAAAGTAGTAGTGAGAATCTCCCCGATTATTCAATTTGCCATAGGTCATGGCAATGAAATAATTGATATCTTCATTATCAAGCACTTTGTCTTTTAGTTTCAGATAACAATCAAGAGCGTTTTGATATTTGCCGGAAGCAAAATACGCTTTGCCCAAAGCTAAAGTTATTTCATCTTTGTCGGGATTTAAATTTGATGCCCGAAGAAGGTAATCCTGAGCAAGATCGGCTTTGCCCGTCTTGAGATAAATTAAACCGATATTTTTTAAAATATCTTCATCACGTGGAGATAAACTAAGCGCTTTTTGAAAGTGTTTGAGAGCTGAACCGGTTTGACCAAGCTGGTCTTCGATTATTGCAAGATAATAAAGCAGATCAACATTATGGGGATCTTTTATTAAAGATTGTATGATTTCATTATATTTTTTGCTTAGGTTAGATTGATTCAAAGGAATTAGAGACTGCATTCTGCTTAAATTGCCGATGATATTTTTTTTACCTTTTTGATGGTATTGAGTTAGAATTAAACTGTCCATGTAATAGATGCGATCGTCAGTTCCAGGATGTGTTAGCAGGTAAGAAGGCATGGTTTTGGAAAGAAACTCATTCTGTTTCATGATTTTGAGAAAATCAATCATTCCTGCCGGATCATAGCCGGCACTGACAAGGTAACTTAAGCCCAAACGGTCTGCCTCTTCTTCATGCGCACGTGTATATTTGAGCGTCAGGCTGCTGGCTCCGGCTACGGAAAAAGCCGCGATAGCTGCAGTGGCCTCGCCACCGCCTCCGAGAAAAGCTCCGGCAATAATCGCAGCTAGAGTGGCAACACTTAATTTTTGTGATTTTTCAATAATGCTGGCGACATGACGGGCGTTGGCATGAGCGATTTCGTGAGCAACAACACCGGCCAATTCAGATTCATTTTCTGAAGCCAATATTAATCCTTTGTTGATATAAATATAACCGCCAGGTGTGGCAAATGCATTTATTGCGTCGCTGTCAACGATGGAAAAGCGAAACTCAAAAGGAGCTCTTTGAGTTTGTTCCAAAATTAAATTGCCGATTTTTGTTATGTAATCGTTGAGACTTTTATTTTTGTAAATTAGGTTTTGTTCTTTTATTTTATCATAAAATTCCTTGCCCACTTTTTTTTCATCTTCAAGCGTGAATTCCGCAAGACAAGTGCTTGCCCGGAACAGCATGATAAAAATGATAATTACAAAACAAATATGTTGATTTTGGATAAATTTACGCATAAGAAATTTTTTAAAGAGTATATTTTAATTTTTTAATATTACCTCCTTTATAATTTTAAAACAAGATTTCATTTGAAGACGCTGGAGATTATTTCTTATGGGGAATAAGCTTATTATCACTATTGACGGGCCGGCTGGAGCCGGTAAAAGCACAGTAAGTAAAATTCTGGCAAAGAATCTGGATTATATTTATCTTGATACAGGAGCTCTCTATCGTGCTCTGGCATATAAAGCGCTAAAGGAAAAAATATCTTTGGAAGATGTTTCCGCTTTGGCGAATCTGTGTTCTAATACAACTGTAGTCCTTAAAACTATTGACGGCCGAATGAAAGTGTATGTGGACGGAGAAGATGTTGAGGGGAGAATTCGTACCGAAGAAGTAAGTATGACTGCTTCTAAAATATCAATGTATGCCGTTGTACGTGAAAAATTACTTAACCTGCAAAGAGAAGCGGGTGCTCGGGGAGGTATCGTGGCGGAGGGTAGAGATATGGGTTCGGTGGTTTTTCCGCATGCGGATTATAAGTTTTATCTCGATGCGCAACTGGAAGAACGAATAAGAAGACGCTATAAGGAACTTTGTGACAAGGGTGCCCCCGTTGAATATCAATCAGTTCAAAAAGACATGCTGGCCAGAGATAAACAGGATAAACAGCGTGAGATAGCACCTTTGAAAGTGCCGGAAGGAGCTGTAATAATTGATTCGGATAATTTGACTATTGAGGGTGTTGTAAAGGAAATTACTTCTTGTATTTCGGTTAAATGAGATAAAAAATACGTTTTAAAATATGCTTGATTTTATGTTGATATTTAACATTCAGTGTGTTAAATCTAAAAAATTAAAAGAGTTTTATAAAAAACAGGGGGTATTGGTTTAAATGGTTAACAATAACAACATGAACTTAACAAAAGAAAAAGAAATTGACGCTCACTCTTCAACCAGGACTCAATCGTCTCAATCCAAAGAAGACGGCATGGATTTTAAAGCCCTTTTCGAACAGAGTCTTAATCAACTGCAATACGGTGACATTGCCAGGGGTAAAGTTGTTCAAATCAAAGATGATAAGATAATGGTTGATGTTGGTTGGAAAACTGAAGGTTACATTCCCGCCTTAGAGGTGAAAGACGCACAGGGAAATGTCAATATTTCAGTTGGCGATGAAATAGATGTATTTATTGATAAGAGAGATTCGGAAGGCAATCTGGTTTTATCAAAAGATAAGGCATCCAAATTTAAAATCTGGGAAGATATTAAAAATGCCTGCGATAATAATGTTCTGATTGAAGGTGTTGTTGTTGAAAAAGTTAAAGGTGGCCTTTCGGTTGATATCGGGATTAACGCTTTTCTTCCAGGTTCACAGATAGACGTCCGCCCGGTTAAAGATTTGGATAAATACGTCGGACAAACTCTGGATTTCAACGTTTTAAAATATGACAGAAAACGCAATAATGTGGTTTTATCCCGCCGTTCGATTGTCGCTTTGGAAAGAGAAGCGGAAAAGAAGGATATTTTAAAATCGATTCAGGAAGGTAATGTTGTAGAGGGTACGATTAAAAATATAACCGATTACGGTGTTTTTATTGATTTGGGGGGCATTGACGGACTGCTTCATGTTACGGATATTTCCTGGGGCAGAATTGCCAAGCCTTCGGAACATTTCCGCAAAGGTGAAAAAATCAAAACCAAAGTTCTTTCCTTTGATGCTGAGAAAGAGAGAGTTTCTCTGGGTCTCAAACAGTTGATGGATAATCCATGGGAAAAAATCATGGAAAAATATGCGGTAGGTTCCGTTGTTGAGGGGAAGGTTGTAAATTTAACGGACTACGGAGTTTTTGTGGAATTGGAACCTGGAGTAGAGGGGCTGGTCCATATATCGGAAATGTACTGGACAAGAGAAATTAAACATCCATCTAAGGTGTTGAGTGTCGGCGAAGCGATAAATGTAATGGTTCTGGAAGTAAATCCGGATACCAAGAGGGTTTCTTTAAGTTTGAAACAAACAACTCCCAATCCGTGGGAAAAACTAAAAGAAAAGTATCCGGTTGGAACTGTTGTCAAGGGTATTGTCAGGAATATTACTAATTTCGGAGTTTTTGTAGGTATTGAAGAAAAGATTGACGGATTAATTCATGTCTCCGATATTTCATGGAAACACAGAGTAACTCATCCTTCTGAATTTTTTAAGAAAGGTCAGGAAGTCGAGGCTGTAGTGTTGAATGTGGATGTTGAGAACGAAAAATTTTCGCTTGGTATTAAACAGATTGAAAAAAATCCCTGGGATGATTTATCACAGAGATATGCAATTGGTAGTGTTGTAACGGGCAAAATAACAAACTTTACGGATTTCGGAATTTTTATGGAAATTGAAGAAGGCATAGAAGGTCTTGTTCATATTTCTGAAATAAGCCAAAAGCGGGTAAAAACGTCTTCGGAACTTTATTCTGTGGGTGATACTGTATCTGCGGTAGTCAAGAGTATTGATCCTAAATCCAAAAAAATAAGATTAAGTATAAAAGAACTGGAAGCTCCGGCACCGGCACCTGCATCGAATCAATATATTAACAATACAGAAAATATAGGGTCTAATCTGGGACAGGTATTGGCAGACGCAAAAATAAACAATCCACAAAAAGGTGAATAAAGAATGAGGAAACATCCCGTATTAATTGGAATGCTCATACTTCTTATTCTGAGTGTTTTTTCTTACTTTTTTTTCTATAAAGCCGGATTATATTCAGGCAAGAATAAAAGTTTTTCTTTGAAAGATAAAATAGGCATTGTTAACGTTGATGGTGTAATTACTGATTCCATACCCATTGCCGAACAATTGGATGATTTTGGTAAGGATGATTCTATCATTGCCGTAGTTTTACGGGTGGATTCTCCTGGAGGAGGTGTAGCTGCCTCTCAGGAAATTTACGATGCCGTAATTGAACTGAAGAAAAAGAAAAAAGTTGTTGCCTCCATGGGTTCAATTGCCGCTTCCGGTGGATTGCTTGTCGCTTGTTCCGCGGATAAAATTGTAGCCAATCCCGGCACAATTACAGGTAGCATTTCGGCAATTATGCAGTTTGCCAATATCGAAGAACTGCTTAAAAAAGTTGGCGTAAAATCTTCGGTAGTAAAAAGCGGCCAGCATAAGGATATCGGATCTCCATTGAGGGAAATGACTCCTGAAGAAAAAGTGATTGTTCAGGAGTTGGTTGATGATATTTACAATCAGTTTATCGATGTTATTGTCAAAGAGCGAAAACTGACCAGGGAAAAGGTTGTCGAAATTGCCGATGGCCGTGTATTTTCTGGTCGCAGGGCAAAAGAATTGGGATTAGTTGATTATCTGGGTGATATGGCATTTGCGGCTAAATTGGCGAGTAAGATGGCGGGAAAAACCGGCGAATATGAATTGGTTTACCCGGGTAAAAAACGGTTTTCGGTTTTTGATTATTTTATGGAAAATGCCGCAAGTAAAATTAGTAATTCCATTAAGGAGAAGATGGAAAGTGCGAGCGGTATAAGTTATTTATATTATCCGGGAAGATAGAGTAAAATTATGACTAAAAATGATTTAATTAAGAAATTACAGGAACAGTTGAAGTCTTATTCCATGCAGGATGTGGCTTATGTCGTGAACATAATATTTGATTCGATGATTGATGCAATAGAACGTGGTGAACGCATAGAGTTAAGAGGGTTCGGAAGTTTTGAAATCAGAGAAAGAAAAGCGCGCATGGGACGCAATCCCAAGTCCGGTGCTGAAGTAAAACTGGAAAAAAGAAAAGTACCTTTCTTTAAAACAGGCAAAGAACTGCGAATAATGGTAAATAATAAAAAATGACATATCAGACAATAATTATTGAAAAGAAAAAAGGGTACGCTGTAGTAAAACTAAATCGGCCTCACGAGATGAATGCGATTTCCAAGACCATGAGGCAGGAATTATATACTGTTTTTGTGAACCTGGAGGTTGATCCGGAAGTTAAAGCAATAGTACTTACAGGTGGAGAATACGTATTCTCTGCCGGTATGGATATAAAAGAAATGTCCAGCCTGCCTAACGAGGAAGGTGATGAGTTTCTTGAATCGATGATGAAGTATTTGAAAAAAATTTATTCTTACAAAAAACCAATAATCGCCGCTGTAGGCGGTATTGCTTTGGGCGGGGGATTTAATCTTGTTACAATTTGTGACCTGGTTGTTGCCTCTGAAAGCGCGATTTTCTGTCATCCCGAATTAAAATTTGGATTCAATCCTTTTTTTTATCCTTTGAGTCAGATTGTCGGCATAACAAAAGCCAAAGAAATAGTAATGCTGGGAGAACCTATCGGTGCTAATGAAGCCTTAAAAATCGGATTGGTGAATAAAGTAGCGCCGCCGGAAGACTTTATGCAGGTGGCGGAAAATATGGCTGAAACATTGGCGAAACGTTCAGTTAAAGCGTTGGAAGAATTAAGAAATATTTGTTCTATCGTTCCGCGCATGGATAAAATGGCCGCCATGGACATAGAATCGTCGATATGCGCATTACTTTTTGCGCGTGATGAACGCAAAGCTCAAATGCAAGAAGTTATATCTTTGGAAAAATCCCGTAAAAAAAAGAAGTGACACTCGCTGAAAACGAGCTTAGCGAACTGGGATTACAATTTACAAATTGTCCCAGTCGTTTCCCTGGGTGGCAAAATCTTTAAGCTGGTCTCTTCTTTTTTTATGCTGAAGCTTTTTTAAGGCTTTGGCCTCAATTTGTCGAATTCTTTCGCGGGTTACTCCCATCATATCTCCAACTTCTTCCAAGGTAAACGGCCCATAGTTGCAGGCGACCCACGTACAGTTCAGAAAGGATTCGTTTTTCAGACGCCATTCGCAGGTTGTATCTGTACAGACTTCGCTGATGAGAATATTTTTTTTCTTGCAGGTATAGAGATTAATCATGGAGAAAACTCCTTATTATTTTTGAATATTTTCAGATTTTTCCAAATCGAACATTAGCTTTATTGAATATAATTATTTATATCGGGAAATCAAGTAAAAAATTATATATCTTGATCCGGAATGTATTTGACAAATAATTAATGAAATCAATTTATTAAAAAATGCTTTTGTCGGTCGGCCTTCTTTCGGGAATGTATTTGTGCTCAAATTTCCCTTCATTCCATTCGGGAGAGACATATAAGTTGCAGTAACAACTGCCATATTCTTTAACATCTTCCGCCCGATACTGGCAGGGGCAGATAATATCCGCATCTTTTTCGCGAGTGCCCGCGGCCAGGCGGCAGGGGCAGGACATATATCCGTAACGGTCTTTATTGACTATCAAATCAGCTAAAATACTTAGAACCCAGTCTTTATCTTTATTAAAGAAATAACCTTTAGGTTCCTGGACCTTTTTTAACATATCGTATAGTTCGGCGGGAGACATTAAATACCTAAAGCCTCCTTGATGTCGTTTTCTCTGAATCCTATAATAATAGTATCGCCGATAATGATTGTCGGGAAGGACTTATTGGGATTATATTGCATGACTTCTTCCAGAACTTTCTGCCTGGCATCACCTTGCAACAAATCAACGTCAATACAATCAAAAGGAATTCCGTTATCCTGCATAAATTTCTTTGTCGCTTTGCAATGACTGCACGTACTCAAAGTAAACATCTTGACTTTAGCGGCCATGTTTTTCTCCTTGATTTTTGATGTTCTTATTTAACCGGATTTCATGAAAATGGCAATTGGTTATTTTAGGAATAAGGCATATTAACGAAGACAGGATTCGTTTGCCAAATAAAATCTTAAATCTCCTCATGCCCTCTGGTGAAATAAAATGTTGCTAAATCAAAAAAGATAGTCATGCGTCTTTGCAGTTCGAAAGTCATGAAGAGTTCAAGATTTTTCTGCAGTGCATCCTGCGCCAGTGCGAATGTCCAGATGTGCTTGCGGATCAGGCTCAAAGCGCTGAGAGCTTCGCTGATTTGAAAGCCTGATCTCTTTCTTTCTTTACCGAGCTTTGTATAAAAGCTTTTGATTTTTTCTACATCATGCAGGCCGCCCAGCCACAGAGTTAACTGAGAAAGAATTCTATCGCATATGTTATATAAAACAGTTCTCTCAACGTTGTGGTATTCAGTGGTAGAAGGATTTATCAGAACATCGTCCAGCCATTGTTCAATAATCTTTTGTTTGTTTTTGATGATTATATTGACCAGACGGCGTGTAAGAGAATTTTTAACGACTGCGGATGGAAGGTTTTTTTTATCGGTGTGCTCAATGGAATCAAATATTGCCCAGTAATCTCTTCTACTCTTAATATATTCGTCCAGCGCGAGTTTATTGGAGCGGAAGGCGAGCGGCGGCAGTTTATTTACCGGCCAGAAGCGGGCTTGCGAACAGTCATCGCCGGCGCAGAGTTTTCCTCCGGTTTGTTGAACGACAAAAGTCAAAAAAAGCAGATCGCCATAAAAACGGCTTTTATAGGAATCAACATCCAGTAACTTTATAATTTTGCCCCTGATGCCTGTTTCTTCTTCCAGTTCGCGCAGAGCGGCTTGTTCGATACTTTCTCCCGCTTCAGCAAATCCTGTCGGCAGACACCATAATCCCTTGGATGGAGCTCTGTCGCGTTTGACCAGGAGTATCTGACGGGAAGATTCGAGAATCGAGGAAACCACCGGCAAGGGATTTTCATAGAAATAGGAGTTACAGGCAGGGCAGAAGTCCCTCTGAACGTTATCTTCGTATTTCTTTATGATTATTTCGCCGCAGTAAATACAGTGTTTTCGTTGTTTCTTCATTATGTATCCTCTGGTTTTATAGGCTTTGAACAAATAAAAATCCTGTCATCCTTGCACATGGTAACAAAATTTTTCTTCATGGCCGTGTCCTGCAATTCGTTAAGAAGCTGATGGGCTATGTTTTTGTTGTGAGCTTCCGTTCCCATCAGGAAAAAAGATTTCTTAAATTGAAAGTAATCCAGGAAGTGGTCTATTTCGTGAGGCTGAAAAACCAGAGTGTTTTTGAAATCGATTGATTGTACCTTTCCGAAGCACGGTTGAAGGAGTGTTTTTCCTTTTTCAGCGGAAAACTGATCGAAAATAACTTCTATCGGCAATTGCTGATTAGGGTCGAGGAAGTTGTTTTGCTTAAGAATTTTTTTAACAATACCTACCATTTCCCGCATATCCTCGCGGGAATGAGTGATGGTTATGAAAAGGCCGTCTTTTTTGAGGATACGAGCAATTTGGGGAATCATGTGAGGGAAGAAATATAATGCATAACTGCAAATAACCAAATCATAAGAATCGGGGGAATACTTTACTATTTGTTCAATACCTGAAGAGGAAAACTTTCCCTGATATCCGGCGCGCCGGCAGGCATCCAGAAAGAAAGGCCTATATTCGGAAATGATATCAATACCGGTGATAGTTGCGTCCGGATGAAGTTTATTTTTCAGAGCTTCGGTAAACGCGCCGAAAGCGCATCCTAATTCCAGAATATTTTGAAGGGTAGAGAGATCAACCTGTTTTAAAGCTGTTTTTCTGATATCTTCTTTATTTGTGGAAAAACGGCGAATTAATTGAGCTATTGCCAGGTGTTTTTGTACATCACGAAATACTTTACGAATCTTTTTTTTATCCAGACCTTCCGCCATATTAGAACCTCAACCGAAAGTATTACCCCGCTTGCAGAAAGCCTCCGGCTCATGCCGGAGGGGCTCCACTTTAAACTGTTTTTTCTGCCTCCATTATCTTTTCCACTCTTCGTATGTGCCGGTCACCGGCAAAGTTTGTGTCCATAAATTTTTCAATCATTTTGGTCACGGGAACCGTATATTTTACTCTGCCGCCGAAAGCGATAAAATTAGCATCATTATGCGCTTTGGCCATTTCGGCGGTAAACAAGTCATGAATTAAGGCGCATCGGATACCTTTAACTTTATTTGCGGTTATGGATACACCAATTCCTGTACCGCAAAGAAGAATGCCGAAATCATATCCGCCCTTTTTAAATTCATTGCAGGCAAGCGCAGCGATATCGGGGTAATCTACAGGATCTTCGCTGTTTACGCCCATATCCTTTACGTCACAATTCTTTGTTTTTAAGAATGATACGATTTCGCTTTTTAAAGCGACGGCTCCATGATCTGAGGCAATAATAATTTTTCTCATTAGCATTCCCCCGATAGAATTATTTCGAATTACATATCTCTTATTTTTACGAGATTGCGAAATAAGTCAATAAAAAATCTTTGCTTCAAAGGCATATTTGCGTTAAAAAGTGACATGCAGGAATTACTGGCAAAGTATTTTAATTATCTTTTAATAGAGCGTGGCATGGCCCAAAATACACTGGAATCGTACGGGCGTGATTTACGAAGGTTTATTTCCTTTGTTCAGGAGAAAAGAAAGATAACTGATATAAAAGAAGTAACACCGGAAGCTGTTGTTGAATATTTGACAAATATCAGAAAGGAAGGCCTGGCGGCCAATTCGATGAACAGGGCGCTTGCCGCTTTAAGAGGATTTTATAAGTATCTACTTCGTGAAAAGATAATAACTCAAAATCCTCTGGCCAATATTGAATTAGCCAAAGTCTGGATGAAACTTCCCGATACAATCAGCAAGGAGGAGATGAAAACCATTCTGGCCCAACCCGGCGATCAAAGTATAGCTGCTATTCGCAATACCGCTATGCTGGAGCTCTTATATGCGACGGGAATCCGTGTTTCAGAATTGATTAATCTGACCATGAACAGTGTCAACTGGCAGGTCGGTTTTCTGATTGTAATGGGGAAGGGAAGTAAAGAAAGAATTGTGCCTGTCGGCAAAATAGCTTACGATTGCACCAGACGTTATGTGGATGAGATCAGGCCGAAGCTGATGCAGAATAAGAGTACGGATGTTTTATTTTTAAACCGCTTTGGGAAAAAATTCACCCGACAGGGTTTTTGGAAAATAGTTGTCGGTTATGCTAAACAGACCGGATTGCAGAAAAAAGTTTATCCGCATACTTTCCGTCATTCTTTTGCGTCGCATCTTTTGGAAGGAGGCGCGGATTTGCGTACGGTACAGGTAATGCTGGGGCATTCCGATATTTCCACAACGCAGATTTACACGCATGTAACAAGGGAAAAGTTAAGAGAAATTCACCAGAAATATCATCCGAGGGGCTGAGTGCGATAGAGAACTTATTATTTATTGAGGGATAAATGACGAATCGACGATTAAATAATGAAGGACAAAACATAAAAGCATTGTTTCCAGTAAAAAAAGTATTGATTGGATTTGTTTGCGTCATTATGAGTTTCATCATTATATTTATTTTCTATCCTAAACCTTTCCGTTCTTTTGTTTTTCATACCTCCAGAGCAAAAAACACATTTTCTTATTACGTTTTAAATTCCAAACCTCATTTCTATTATCTGGAAATGGAAAAAAACGGTAAGGACATTCGGACAAGTGAAAAAGAAGCGTTAGAGGTGACATACCGCGATGAATTTGTGATTAAGTCTGTCGTCAGTGATGATTTGACGGGCAAATACATGAGCGTAAGGGTCGAGGGGCTAAACAAAGGTAATAACGATCTGGGAATTTTATTAAAAGGTGTTGAGATCGTTGATAAAATAATTAAAAGCGGAGACATGATAAATGATTCCGGAATAGTATCCGGTTATAAAATCTTAATTAATTATCGAAATGAAAAAATAGCTTCTGTTCCTATTCAGGTTCTAATAACGCCTCAGGATTGGTTTCGGTTTGCCAAGGATTCTTCAAATGTAAAAGAACAAATCGAATATTTAAAAAAAGCAATAGAATTGAATAAAAATGATGTCAGCGTGCGTAAGATTCTTGCCGGCATCTATTCGCGGCAGGGCAGGCTGGACGAAGCCATCGGGCAATATAAAGAGGTCATAGAGATTAAACCGGATGATGTAATAGCTTTAAACGAACTGGCCAAATGCTATATTAAGAAAAAAGAATTTGACGACGCTATGAAGATAGCAAGACAGACAATCAAAATCAATCCGAGGGAAGCACAGGCTTATGTCAGCCTCGCTATTTCCATGGCAGAAAAAGGAATGTGGGATCAGGCGATACAAAATTATCGGGAAGCTGTAAAGATTGAACCGGGTGATTATCCGGTCAGATTAAAGTTAGCTGAAGCCTATAAAAATAAAAACCTGATTACTTCAGCTATTGAAGAATATAAATACATTGCTGAACATTCGAATGAGGCGGACCAGGCGCTGCTTGCCTTGGGTGATATTTATTTAAAACAAAAAAAATACGAGTCTGCCATTAAATATTATAGAGAAGTTATCAAAAAACAACCGAAATCGGTAGTGGCCTATGCCAATCTTGCTTCCGCTTACGCCGGAATGGGGAAATGGCCGGAAGAACTTAACAGCTTAAAGCAGGCGGTTTTATTAAATCCCAATGAACCGACAGTTCGCTTTAATCTGGGTGCGGCTTACGAAAGAAAAGGAATGAGTTCCGAAGCAATTAAAGAATACGAAAATGTATTAAAAATTAATTCTGAAGATAACGATGCGTTGGAACGTTTGGGTGATCTGTCGCTTAAAAATAAGAAATATATTCAGGCTGTAAAATATTACGAAAAACTGGCGTTGAAGTCTTCTAAGAATAGCGCTGTTTATGCCAGTTTAGGTTTTGCCTATGGTGAGTTAAAGAAATATGCTGCTTCCGCTGAAAATTACGAAAAAGCAATTAAGTACGGTGCTAAAAACTCCAATTTGCATTATAATCTGGCCTATGCATACGATAAGATGGGAAAAGAGAAAAAAGCAATCGCCGAATATGAAAAAATATCTCCGCCGACTAAGGAAGCATTAAGTATTCTTGGCGGATATTATTTAAAAGAAAAGAAATGTGCACAGGCAATCAAGTATTATAAAAAAATAGTTGATATGGAACCGAAGAGGGCGTCTTCTTATGCCGGATTAGGTTATGCTTATGCCTCCTGCAATGAATGGGATACGGCCATTAAGAATTATCGGATTGCGTTGAAATATGATCATGAAGATAGTGAGCTTTACGCAAATTTAGGAGAGGCTTACGAGAAAAAGGGAATGATTCAGGCGGCCTTAAAGGCATACAACAGTGCCTATGAGCTTAATCCGGAATCGACAAAAGCCGCCCAAAGAATACCAAAACTAAAAATTCAACTTTTGCAGAAAAAAGCGCAAAAGGATACAAGGAGTGACGAAGAATGAAGCGAATAAAGATAGGAGATTTTATTATAGGAGATAATAAGAAATTTGTTTTAATTGCCGGTCCGTGCATTTTGGAAAACGAAGCAGCGGCAATGAATACGGCTCAATATCTGAAAAAGCTCACGGCAAAGTTGAAAATTCCTTTCATCTTTAAAGCTTCTTACGACAAGGCCAATAGAACTTCAATTAAATCTTACAGAGGACCGGGAGCAAAGAAAGGATTGGCCATATTGGAAAAGATAAAAGCAGATTTGAATATACCGGTGCTTTCTGATGTGCATCGTTTCGAAGAAATTGACGCGGCTGCGAAGATTCTGGATGTAGTACAGGTTCCGGCTTTTCTTTGCCGTCAGACAGATTTTATTACAGAAATTGCCAAAAAGGCGCGCATAATCAATATCAAGAAAGGGCAGTTTCTTGCTCCCTGGGATATGGCAAATGTTATAGATAAGGCCAGAAAAGCCGGTAATGAAAATATCATGATTACTGAAAGAGGAGCATCGTTCGGTTATAATAATCTTGTTTTCGATGTTCGTTCATTACCGATTGTCAGAAATATGGGGTATCCGGTAATCTTTGACGCTACCCATTCAGTTCAATTGCCCGGAGGAGAGGGAACTTCTTCAGGCGGGCAAAGGGATATGGTGAAATATTTGGCACGAGCAGCCGTAGCCGCCGGTGTTGACGGAATATTTTTTGAAGTTCACAAAAATCCCGAGAAAGCTTTATGCGACGGCGCCAATTCGCTCTATCTTAATGAACTGGAAAATTTATTGACGATGCTAAAGACGATTGACAGTTTGATTAAATCTCCAATAAAATAATAAATCAATGGGTATGGGAAAC
>AWGX01000661.1 GCA_000495415.1 Smithella sp. ME-1
AAAAAAACTATTATTCAGGAAACTGTGGACCGGATTAAACCGATTATTAATCCCGACAATATTTTGATAGTTACAGGGAAAAAGCATGCCCGCGCTTTAATTAAACAGCTTCCGGAAATTCCCCTTCAAAACATAATAATCGAACCGGAAGGAAGAAACACAGCCGCCTGTATCGGACTCGCTGCCTTGCATATTCAAAAAAGAGCGCATGGTGAAATAATGGTCGTCCTGCCGTCCGACCACGCTATCGCTGATTCGCGCGAATTCAACGCTGTCATAGAAGCTGCGGCAAAAGTTGTCGCGCAGGAAGAAGGATTGGCAACCATCGGAATCAAACCTTTTAATGTTAACACGGGATTCGGCTATATTGAACAGGCGGATTTTTTAAGGAAAATTGACGGCAAAGAAATTTTTCGTGTGAAATCCATCCGTGAAAAACCTGATTTCCAGCAGGCACAGGCTTTTATTCAAAGCGGCAATTTCTTCTGGAATAGCGGCATGTTTATCTGGAAGGTCTCTACTATTTTAAAAGAAATCAACCGCTGGTTACCAGACCTGTACAAAGGACTGATGAGAATTGATGAAGCACTCGGCTCGGCTGATGAAACTACAGTCGTACCCCGTGTTTATAAGAAACTTAAATCCATCTCGATCGATTACGGTGTCATGGAGAAAGCAGATGAAATTTTCATGCTTAAAGGAGATTTCGGCTGGAGCGATGTAGGAAGTTGGGACGCCCTTTGGGAAATATCGGTAAAAGACAATAAGGAAAATGTTGTGATGGGCGGAGGTCATGTTATTTTTGAAGATACTGAAGGCTCTCTGGTTTACAGTCCGCAAAAGCTTGTTGCCACAGTTGGAATAAAAGATTTAATAATAGTCGAGACAAAAGACGCTATACTTATCTGCAAAAAAGGCTGCTCACAGAAAGTAAAGAAGGTAGTCGAAACCCTTGAAGAAAAAAAGTTAAAGAAATATTTATGAGGCAACTGATGCCATTTCGCATTCAAAGGATAACACGGTGGCAAAGAGTTTACCCGACATACACCGGGCAAGATGCTGACGATCCCGATAAATCTGGACCAACAACGTTAGCCGAAGACCGGAAGCGCAT
>AWGX01000662.1 GCA_000495415.1 Smithella sp. ME-1
ACTAATTATTCCGGACAGTAGTGATATTTTATGAAAAAATGATTCTCGGCATAAATGTCAAAAAAACTCATAATTGGCTTATTCTTTGCACATTTATCTCAGGAAGGTTAAAAAAAGATTGATATTGGCACAATTTTGTTACAAAATACTTTAAAGGTTGGCTAAACCTGCTATGAACAAAAGTACAAAAAAGTATTTTTTGGAGAACGATCATAAATTGAGTATTCATAGTTATGAAGAACTTGCCGCGCTGCATGCGATAGCTAAAATTTTAGCTCAACCTACAGATTTGCGTGATGAATTAGATCAAATTCTACAAGAAATGAGTTCACGACTGGGAATGCAACGGGGAATGATATCTCTCTTTGACCGCGACAAAAATGAAATCTGGCTGGACATAGCCCATGATGTAAACATAAAAGGATTGGATGTCACATACAAGCCCGGAGAAGGTATTACCGGAGAAGTCGCTCAAACCGGACGTCCGATGGCGGTAGCTAATCTGGGACATGCCGCTCATTTTTTAGATCGTACCGGCGCCCGGCGTAACTTAAACAGGTCGGAACTGGCCTTTCTTTGTGTTCCCATTATCTATGATGACAAGGTTGTTGGCGTATTATCCGCCGACAAGGTTGCGCATGAAGTGGAAAATCTGGATAAAGAACTGGCCATGCTTTCTGCCGTGGCGGAATTAATGGCCAAGTTCGTGCATATCAGAGCGCTGGAAGAGGAAAATAAACGGCTGAAAAAAATTGTTGGCAGTGAGAGGCCGCCTTCCGTGGATATCATCGGTCATTCTAAACCGATGCAGGAAGTATTTGGGTTGGTTGCCCAGGTAGCCGATTCCAACACGACAGTTTTAATCACTGGTGAGACAGGTACCGGTAAAGAGTTAATCGCCAAAGCAATACATATGAATTCATCCCGACGCAAAGGGCCAATGGTGCAGGTCAATTGCGCGGCAATTCCGGATACTTTAATTGAAAGCGAGCTTTTCGGTCACGAAAGGGGGGCTTTTACCGGCGCACTGCAGCAACGCCGCGGCAGATTTGAAGAGGCCAATGGGGGTACAATTTTTCTGGATGAAGTAGGCGAGCTTTCCGCTGCCGCTCAGGTAAAACTTTTGCGCGTTTTACAGGAAAAGAGATTTCAGCCACTGGGCTCTTCCAGGGTTATCAACGTTAATGTGCGAATTATCGCGGCAACCAACAGAGATTTGGAACAGGATATTATAGCGGAACGTTTTCGCGCCGATTTGTTTTATCGTTTGAATGTGTTTCCCATATATTTACCGTCTTTACGCGAAAGAGGCAGTGATATTATACTTTTGGCAGATCATTTTATTTTGAAATACAGCAAAGAGATGGACAAAAATGTTAAAAGAATCTCCACAGCGGCAATAGAAGTATTCTTATCCCATAAATGGCCGGGCAATGTGCGTGAGCTGGAAAATTGCATCGAAAGAGCTGTATTGTTATCCAAGACCGATACGATTGATTGTGCCCATCTTCCACCTTCTTTACAGGTCAAAGAAACGAAAGCGGAGAAAAAAGAACATAGTAAATTATCTTCCGTTGTTGAAGCTCAGGAAAGGACTTTAATCATTGATACGCTGGAGGCAACCGGCGGTAATCAAACAAAAGCCGCGAAAATGTTGGGAACGACCAAACGAATTATTCAATACAAAATTAATAAACTGGGAATTGATCCGAAATTTTTCCGTAAACAAAAAAAAGAAGCCAGTGAATTTGTATAAGACTACTTATACAGATTCTAAATCAAAGATGATATTGCGGCGGCTAGGCGGAGGCGACGAGG
>AWGX01000663.1 GCA_000495415.1 Smithella sp. ME-1
ATTTCGACCAAAGGGAGAAATCTTAAAATACTTAAACAAAGAAAAGATTTCTCGTCACTTTGCTCCTCGAAATGACATGAAGTATAGTTGTGCAAAGCTCTCTACTGATATATATCGTAATATAGACCAATGATGATGAAATGTCAATACGGGATTTATAATTTGTTGGAAGGATTTTATTTATGGGAAATATCGTTGACTAATGATGCAGATCGTTTCATAGTTTTACCTTCTAAAAATAAATTATTCAATTCTGAACAATTTACCAACGGAAAATCAAGCGAATACAGTCGAGCGGCTCCAACGCCTGGTTGAACGGTCATTCTTTTCCTTTTTTGGTAATGTCTTCCACGATTCTATTGATGTTGATTCCTATACCAAACAAATTAGGGTTCAGGGATACATATCTGTTAAGAACGTCAAGGAAGGTTCGCAGCTTGCCCGCTGATGTCTTTGGAGTGATCTCCATCAGTTGGATTAACATCGAGTCTTTGTGTGCGATATATAGAGGCCAATATGCTTTTGCTTGCCTCAGATACGCTTTCGCCTCCTGAATATCATCTGAACTCAGCGTAATTGTGGCCAGAATCGCCCACGAAATCGCATTGTCATAGAAATAGGCATCGTCAAAGGACTGGGCGTTGATTGATTTCAGAATTTGTCTAGATAAATCCGTATTGCCATCATTTGCGTATGCCCTTGATATGAACACCTTAGTCTTATCTGTTTCCTCATAGCTAAGACTTTCCTTGTAAAAATGGACAGCATCTTCGTATTTTCCGAGGAATGTTTTACAGTCGCCGATACACTTTGTAATCTCGGCTAAGAGTCCCTTGGAGTATTCCAACTCTTTTGCCTTTTTGAGAATGCGTGCATAATGCGAATCCGCTTGGTTCGCTGAATTCTTGTCATTGGAAATCTGACCAAGCAACACCAGGGCGCGAGCGAGTTGATGGTCTCCGTAAGGCGATTTATCTTTTTCATTCATGGACACGTAGTTGTCTATCGCAGCCCGAATGATTTCGCAGCCGCGACTAATGTCGTTAATGAGAGCATAGACTATTCCCTTTAAGATAGAGTATTGGAATTTGTATGATTGGCTCTCTGTGTTTGATAGAATGCGGTCGAGAATTCCTGCCATTTCACTGAATGGGAGGTTGTCGGGACAAACATCAATGTAGACGGCGAGAATCTCCGGATCAATACATGTTCTGATGTCCACTTTGGAAACAGTGTTTAGCGCCATGGCACGATCTTCCTTCTCGAACAGCCACCATAGGGTTTCTTGATATAGGAGCTTATCTCTCCAACGAGAATCATCTATTACATTGGCAACGCGCGCGAGAACTGAAGGAAACTCATCAGTCTTCCCCGTTCGATAATAGCAGAGGTGCAGCAAATCTATTAGGCTGCCCAATGCTTCAATGTCGACCTTTAGGAGTTTGGCTGCTTCTCGGGTCTTTGATGCAAGAAACGGAATCGTATGGGCTTTGTGACAAAGAACATACCATGTGAAGTGGTGCCTACAAGCTATGAGCGCCTCCTCATATAAGCCCTTGTTGTACTTTTCAAATGGCCGTTCCTGGGTACCATCGGAATAAGCTCCCATGCAACACTTTTTGAATTTCCTGCCCGATCCGCATAAACACGGCTCATTACGGCTTGGTTCAATTTTAGCTATAGGAAAGACTACTTGACGTTCCATCCAATCCCTTCATTCAGTCCAATAATTAATATACGAACTTCTTATCAGGGCTGTTCAAAAGTGCCGAGATGCTAGGCGCGCAAGAATCACATCGCGAGGCGTATATAAATATACGTTGAGCGATGGGATTTGCAGCGCAACAACGCAGA
>AWGX01000664.1 GCA_000495415.1 Smithella sp. ME-1
CGATAGAATCGGGGTCCCTACAATTGCCACCTCCGTCTCGATGCAACATCGGGATTTCCGGCAATTCATCATCAGATAATTACAATAACAACAGTGGATAGAGTAAAAAAACATTGAAAACTAATAATATTTCTGGTAAAAATTCAAGACATAACAGCATTATATATTCCCGATTTAAAAGGAGAGTAATAATGATCGAAGCAAGTAAGTCAAAATTCT
>AWGX01000665.1 GCA_000495415.1 Smithella sp. ME-1
CCGCCATACCGCCACTTTCAGTTCCTAAATGCGAATGATAATCAGTTCCATAGAAAAGCGTCTGAATACAATTTTCCGATGATACTACTCCAAAAATTCCGCCCATTAATTTTATCTCCTCTATGCGGGAAGTCCGTTAACAAATACACATTTAACAGGAGGCATATTCTAACTCTCTAATTTAGAAACAGCCTCCTTAATCCTTTTTATACCTTCCTCAATATTTTTCATGGAAGTAGCATAAGATAAACGTATATGGTCATCACTGCCAAATGCCAATCCGGGAACAGCAGCTACATTAGCTTCGTCAAGCAGGTAATCAATTAATTCCGTGGAATTGGTTATTTTCCTTCCTTTGTAAGAATGTCCATAAATTTTCGACACATTAGGAAAGACATAAAATGCGCCTTCCGGCGAAAAACATTTTACTCCCGGAATTTGTTCCAGAGCATGAACTATGTAATCTTTTCTCTTCCGGAATTCGCTCACCATTTTTTCAACAATTTTCTGATCTCCGCAAAGCGCTTCCACTGCGGCTTTTTGCGCAATGGATGTCGGATTGGAAGTGTTTTGACTCTGAATTTTATTTATTGCCGCAACTATATCTTCGGATGCGGCGGCGTAACCGATGCGCCAACCGGTCATGGCATAAGTTTTGGATACGCCATTAACTACTATTGTCCTGTCCTTCAATTTCGGTTCACAGGCAGCTATGTTAGTAAAAGGGAATTCGGCATAATAAATTTTCTCGTAAATATCATCCGAAATAATCAATATATCCTTATCCAGTAACACGGCAGCAATGGCTTTTAATTCTTCCGGTGTATAAGCCGCCCCTGTAGGATTGGAAGGACTGTTAATAATTACCGCCCGGGTATGTTTGGTTATCGCAGCCTTCAACTGTTCAGGTTTCATTTTAAATTCATCTTTTTCTTTTGTGTAAACAATTACCGGCTGGCCTCCGGCCAGAACCACAATATCAGGATAAGAAACCCAGTACGGAGCAGGAATAATGACTTCATCACCGGGGTCAAAAAGAACCTGTGCCAGGTTATACAATGTATGCTTTGCCCCGCAGGAAACAACAATCTGCGAACGTTTATATTCCAGACCGTTATCGCGTTTCAATTTAGCCGCAATAGCATCTTTCAATTCATCGGTACCGCTGACCGGAGTGTATTTGGTAAAACCTGCTTCAATGGCTTTAATTGCCGCATTTTTAATATTATCCGGTGTATCAAAATCAGGTTCACCGGCTGCAAATCCGATTACATCTCTTCCCTGCGCTTTCAAGGCATTGGCTTTGGCAGTGATTGCCAAAGTTTCCGATGGCTTGATTTTCGCTACCCTCGACGATAATTTCACAAACTACTCCTTACCATTTTTAATGTTGAATTTTTCTATCAGTTTCTGATTGACATTATCCGGCACCAGCCCTCTTACCGAACCTCCCAAACTTACCACTTCTTTGATTAATCTGGAGCTTGTATAAAACCATTTAAATCCGCTCATAAGAAACACGGTTTCTATTGATCTTGTCTGACGGCGGTTCATCAGCGCCATCTGAAATTCATATTCAAAATCAGATAAAGCGCGCATTCCGCGCATGATTATGCTTGTACCGGAAATTTTCAAATAATCGACCAGCAATCCGGAATGGGAATCTACTCTTACTCCTTTCATCCCGTTAAATACTTCACGAATCATTTCCATTCTTTCTTCTACCGAGAACAAATAAGACTTATTGGGATTGTAGGCAATTAGAACGATTATTTCGTCAAAGATATTCATTCCTCTTTTAATAAGATCCACATGGCCGTTCGTGATAGGATCAAATGAACCGGGGTATATTGCGATTCTTTTTTCATTCTTTTCTTGTGTCATTTCTTCTCCATCTTTAAAAAAGTTAAGGCGTTATCTCCATATTTTCTTTGATCTATTTGATAAATTTTATCATCTACAGGTATATTAATTTTTTCTTTTATCGAATGTTGAATCACTAATACCCCATCATCATGGAGAACCATATGTTTGTTTAACGCCGTGAGCGTAACGTTTATCAAATCCCGGTTATATGGTGGATCCGCAAAAATTATATCAAACACACATTTTTTTTTATAAAGATCACGCAGGCCTAATTCGATATCCTTATCAATTATCCGGTATGTTATATCCAAACAGCATGTCAGGATATTTTTATTAATCACTTCAACCAGATTTTTGTTTTTTTCTATAAAACAAACTTCCCGGGCTCCGCGACTGGCAGCTTCCAAACCTACACTTCCCGATCCGGCAAAAAGATCAAGAAATGTTTTACCTTCCAAAGAACCCGATAAATCAAAAAGAGCTTCTCTTAAAAAATCAGAAGTGGGCCTTTCCTTTGATTTTGAGGGGAAATTCAACGTTCTCCCCCTGGCCTCGCCTCCTGTAATTCGCATAATTTTTCCGGATTATTGAATATTCTTTTTCTTTTCTTCGTATCTTTTAACGAATTTCACTACCCACCAAATGGGACCGGAAAGAGCATATCCCAATATAAACACAAAAAACATCAATTCCGGTTCTGCTACTATGACAATTGATAAAACGACCAACCAGAAAAATATTGTGAACGGTTTGCGGGTAAGCAGCTTCATGTCTTTGAAGCTGTAATATTTGATACTGCTGACCATCAGTAGCGACAAAATAATGACAAATATCATTATAAAAATATTATGGAATGTCCCTTCCACTCCGACATAATCGCTACTGAAGAAAATTACAGTCGTGGCTATAACCGAAGCGGCTGCCGGAATGGGCAGGCCGTTAAATACGCTGCTTTCAATTATACCTATCTGAATGTTATATCTTGCTAATCTGAGAGCACCGCAGAGAACAAACAGAAAGGCTACAAGCCATCCCCATTTACCGTAAATAGACATGGCCCAACAATATGCCAAAAGAGAGGGCGCTACACCAAAAGCTATTACATCGGCCAGGGAATCATATTCTGCACCGAACTTGGAAGTTGTATTCGTAAGCCGGGCAATCCGCCCATCCAATCCATCAAAGAGAACGGCAAACAAAATAGCTATAGACGCAGGGACGAAATGTTCTTTATAGGAAGCGATAATGGAATAAAATCCGCAGAATAAGCTGGCCGAGGTAAAGAGATTCGGCAGTATGTAAATACCTTTTTTTATTCGTGTTTTGCGTGGTGAAATTTCCGCATTCATGACAGATATCCTAAAACGGTCTCACCTGCTTTAACTTTGTCTCTCAGTTTTACCGAAATCCGGGAATCCAGGGGCAAATAAACATCAACCCGTGAACCAAAACGAATCAAGCCTATTCGCTCTCCTTTTTTAACGATATTACCCACATTAACCCAGCAGATAATCCTACGCGCGATAAGGCCGGCTATCTGT
>AWGX01000666.1 GCA_000495415.1 Smithella sp. ME-1
GGAGAGGGGTAGGGTGAGGGTGAAAACGAAAACTGCCCCCTCCCTCCCAGGGGCGGGGAAGTATTTTTGGAGTTTTGAATGCTGAAAGCAGGAACCATGTTATCCAGGCTATACGAATTTATTTTGCCGCAGGCAGGAAGCCTCAAGATTGCCGATCTACGCATCGGGCTTGGTTACACCGGAGTCAGGCTGGATAATGACTGCACAGGAATTGCCGCCGTTTTATTTGATGCATTGCCGCATGGCTGTACGGTTATGCCGGCGGCAGGTAGCTTTACAGGATCTTCTGCTGTGGATTTGTTAAAATATCTTATTGAAGGGAAAAATCCTCTGGAATTTGCCATCGGCTTAGCTTGCGCCAACGCTTTAATTAAACCACCTGCGGATTCCGGAGATGATAAAGAAGCAACAACTTACCTTAATTTACAACCAGGTGAAAAAGTTGTCATGGTGGGCTTATTTGCGCCACTGGTGGAAAGAATTCGTGCTACCGGTGCCATTTTAACTGTAATTGAAAAAAATCCTGAACGCCTGGGTTTGCTCTCCCCGAAAGACAAAGAAAGGGCGCTGAAAGATTGTGATGTCGCGATTATTACTGCAACCACACTTCTAAACAATACTTTTGAAGAAACGATTTCCCTGCTGGGCGTGCCGCGATCGGTGGTCTTAATGGGACCTTCAACGCCGCTTGTTCCCGTGATTTTCCGGGATACTCCCGTTACACATCTGGGCGGTGTTGTTGTTGCGAATGCCGCAAAAGTCCTGCAAATCATTTCCGAAGGTGGAGGAACACCGGCACTTCGACCCTATCTGCGTTTTGTAAATCTGATTAATAAGAAGTCAGGGAACTAGTCTTTCCTGACAGCTGTAGATGAAGCCACCGCTGGTGCGGACATATCCTAATAAGGTTACGTTGTGCTGAATCGCCAGTTTTACGGCGGCGGTGGTGGGAGTAGATTTTGAAACTAAAACCGGAACACCCATCCGGATAATTTTCGTCATTATTTCAGAAGATATTCTTCCCGATACAAAAACAACTCCCTGACTGAATAAATCAAGCTTGTTTTCCTTCAACATTAACCCTGTGATCTTGTCGAAACAGTTATGCCTGCCGATATCTTCAATCAGTATCTCATAATTGGCGGTATGGAACAGCACACTGTGTACTCCGCCAACGTTGGCAAATATTTCTGATCTGGTGATAAAGTCATTCATTAAATCCAGGATAGTGTTAATGGGGTATGTCGCGCTGCTCTCAACAGCTTTGTATTGGCTTTGTTTCAGTGGATTGATATAGGTATAACATTTGCCGCAGCCGGAGGTGATGCTTCTTAAGCTTTCCTGCCGGTCGATTATTACTCCTTCTTTCAGGTTGATGATAACCGCCAGCATCTTGTCATTGAAATAAATATTTTCGATATCCGAATAGGAATTAATAACTCCTTCGTTGTAAAGGAAACCCAGTGCCAGTTCTTCCTGATACTGATTCATACAAAGCACCGAGACAAGTTCCGTTCCGTTGACGACGACTTTCAGGGATATTTCAGCTATCACTTTTTTGCTGACATCAACGATGCGGCAACCATTTTTGTCTCTGATGATCTCGCCTACATTTAGTTCTTCGTAAATTGTATCTTCCAAAGCAAAAATCCTTTCATTGTTAACCTAAATATTTTGCCACAGCATAATAATTTTTTATTACACTCTCAACGGATATTTGTCCATATTAATACAATGAATTTAATAGATACGCTATATTTCTTCAATATGATTGTCATTTTTCCATTATGTCATAAATGACATAAATAATTGAAATTATTAAATAAAATTACACAAAAAAGTTGACATTGGTTTGCGGAAAAGCTATATCTAGGCAAACTCTGACTATCAGTCATATTAAGGGAAGTCAGGTTTTGATGTTTGGTTTTAAAATTCAAAAATAAAAAACGCATAAAGTGTAAATTTTGAGGAAAGGAGATTACAATCAATGAACGTCAGCCGAAGAGGTTTCTTGAAGATTTCCGGCGCTATTGCAGCGGTCAGTGGTTTGGGCATTAGTCTTAAGCCCATATCAGCGCACGCTCAAGAGCTGAAAATCAAATATGCTAAAGAAACCACCACCGTTTGTCCGTATTGTTCCGTTGGATGCAGTATCATAGTATCCGTACGTGACGGCAAGGTTATCAACACAGAAGGTGATCCTGATAGCCCCATCAACAGAGGCGCGCTGTGCAGTAAAGGTGGTTCGATTTATCAGATGGCCGTCAATGAAAACCGCCTTGGCAAACCGCTTTACAGGGCGCCGTTCGCCACGGAATGGAAAGAAGTCGAGTGGGAATGGGCGTTGGATAAGATTGCCCAGAACGTTAAGAAAAGCCGCGACAAAAGTTTCAAAAAAGTAAATGAAAAAGGCGAACTTGTCAATCGCACCGAAGGAATTGCTTCTGTCGGCAGCGCGGCGATGGATCTTGAAGAATGCTACACGTACCAAAAATTCTTAAGGGGGTTGGGTCTGGTCTATATTGAACATCAGGCCCGTATCTGACACAGCCCGACTGTACCGGCTCTGGCAGAGTCGTTCGGACGCGGCGCAATGACCAATCACTGGGTCGATTTTAAAAACACTGATGTGTTTTTAATCATGGGAAGCAATCCTGCTTCCAATCACCCCATATCATTCAAGTGGATTCAGGAAGCTGTCGACAAACGGGGAGCGAAAATAATATGTGTTGATCCCCGCTTTACACAATCGGCGGCGAGAGCTCATTTATACGCTCCTCTTCGTTCAGGAACGGATATCGCTTTCCTGGGCGGCATGATTAAATATATTTTGGATAACAAACTTTATTTCATGGAGTATGTAAAAAATTACACCAACGCATCATTCCTGGTTAATCCGGCGCTGAAACTTCCCGGAGAAAACAATGGTGTCTTTTCCGGTCTTAAAGATGGCAAGTATGAAAAAGACACCTGGGGTTATCAGACGGATGCTGAAGGTGTAATCAAAAAAGATCCGACGATGACGGATCCGAACTGCGTTTTCCAGCTTCTAAAAAAACATTATTCCCGCTACAATACTGATATCGTTTCCAAAATTACCGGAACCCCGAAGGATAAACTGGTTGAAGTCTACAAGCTCTATGCTTCTACCGGCAAACCCAACAAGGCGGGCGTTGAACTTTACGCGATGGGCTGGACACAACATACAGTAGGTGTGCAGAACATCAGAACGATGTGCATTATCCAGTTGCTTCTGGGCAACATGGGTATTGCGGGCGGCGGAATCGCGGCAATGAGAGGTGAATCCAACGTTCAAGGTTCCACCGACCATGGTCTGCTTTTTCACATCTGGCCGGGCTATTTGGGAACGCCGACTGCTTCTCTTTCAACCCTGGCGATTTATAACGAGAAACAGACACCTAAAACAAAGGAAAAAAACTCTCTCAACTGGTGGAAAAACAAACCCAAGTATGTCGCCAGCTTCCTGCGTTCCATGTACGGTAAAAACATGACTCTCGAAGAGGCTTATAATGCACTGCCGAAGATTGATGACGGGCAGAACGCTTCATGGTTGATGATTTTCGACCAGATGTACAAAGAGAAGTTCACGGGATTCTTTGCCTGGGGCATGAATCCCGCCTGCAGTGGCGCTCATTCCAATAAAGTGCGTCAGGCGCTCGGCAAACTCGACTGGATGGTCAATGTTAATCTGTTTGATAACGAAACCGGTTCTTTCTGGCGTGGTCCGGGAATGGATCCCGCGAAGATTAAAACAGAAGTATTCATGTTGCCCTGCGCCTCCTCCGTTGAGAAAGAAGGCAGTATTGCCAATAGCGGACGTCTGCAGCAGTGGCGTTATAAAGCCATTCCCTATTATGGAGACTCCAAGCCGGATGGCGATATAATGAGTGAAATTTTCTTTAAGGTCAGAGGCCTTTACTTGAAGCAGGGTGGTCCCAACGCGGCAGCAATCACCAGCCTCACCTGGCCCTATGGCAAGAAAGTCGGCCATGAATTCCACTATAATCCCAGAATGGTTGCGGCGGAAATTAATGGTTTCTTCTTGGAAGAAAAAACGATCGAGAATCCAACCAAGAAAGGCGAATTCAAAACCTTCAAGAAGGGTGACTTGGTCCCGACGTTTGCCTGGCTTCAGGATGACGGCTCCACTTCATCGGGCTGCTGGGTTTATTGCGGTTCCGTAGACAAGGAAAAAGGAATTCTGCCAATGCGCCGCGGACAGGCCGATCCGACAGGTCTGGGACTTTATTCCGAATGGGCATGGTGCTGGCCGCTGAATCGCCGCGTCATTTACAATGGCGCTTCGGTGGACTTAAACGGCAAGCCCTGGGATTCCAGCCGTGCCATTATTACGTGGGACGCCAAGGAAGAAAAATGGAAAGGCGATGTTCCCGATGGAACAGGAAATCCCGGCAAGGGCCGGCCGCCGTTCATCATGAAACCGGATGGCGTAGCCTCTCTCTATGGACCCGGTCTGGCTGATGGTCCTTTCCCCGAACACTATGAACCTCTTGAGTGCCCGGTGGAGAAAAATCTTATGTCAGTACAGAAAAATAATCCGGCCATTAAGCGGTTTGATAAGAAAGGCGTCGGCTCCGATATGGATGTGTATTCCGGAGTCGAAACCTGCGATCCCCGATTCCCATTCATTTGCTCGACCTACCGGGTCAGCGAACATTGGCAGACGGGTGTTTTGACCCGTTGGTGTCCGTGGCTGGCGGAAATGCAGCCCGGTATGTTTGTGGAAATGAGCGAGGAACTGGCCAAGATGAGGAATATTAAAACCGGAGATAAATGTACGGTAAGTTCAGCGCGCGGCGAAGTGGTGTGTACAGCCATTGTTACGCCCCGCTTTAAACCGTTTGATATTAACGGTAATGAAATCCATGAAATCGGTATCCCCTGGCATTTCGGTTGGATTACAACAAAAGACCGGAAATACGATGCCAAAGATAAAAAAGCTGAGGTATTCACTACCGGCGATGCGGCCAACCTTTTGACGCCGACCATCGGTGATCCCAACACGATGATACCGGAGAGCAAAGCCTTCATGGCGAATGTTGTAAAGGGGGTGAAGTAATATGTCAGAGAAGATTAAATTATACGATGCTTCGAAATGTACAGCCTGCCGCGGTTGCCAGTTGGCCTGCAAACAGTGGAATGGTCTCAAAGCCGGTCAGACGGAACAAGCTGGTACGTACCAGAATCCGTCTTCTTTGCAGACGAATACCTACATGATTATTCACTTTCAGGATTATGCCACGCCTGAAGGTAATGTAAAATGGCTGTTCCGTAAAGAAGCCTGTATGCATTGCACCAACGCGGCTTGTGTGACCGTTTGCCCAAGTGGCGCTCTTCATTACAATAAAGAATTTGGAACCGTGGGCATGGACAAAGAAAAATGCATCGGTTGCAAGGAGTGTGTTGCGGCCTGTCCATTTGAAGTTCCTAAATACGATAAAAAGACGGAAAAGGTTTACAAATGCGACATGTGCGAAACCAGAATCACCAACAATATGAATCCAGCCTGCGTCAAGGCCTGTCCGACCGGCGCCCTCAAATGGGTGGATAAGGAAGAGGCCATGAAAATTGCCGAAGGACGTGTTCAGAAGCTGGGCGGTGACGCCAATGTTTATGGCGATAAATTCGTTAGTGGTACGCACATGATGTATGTTCTGCCCGAAAAAGCGGAAGTCTATGACGGAATCCATAAAGATCCCAAGGTTCCTTTCTCTCTTACCGTTTGGAAGAGTTGGCTCAAGCCGTTGAGTTTACTGGCAGCCGGGGGCGTGATCGGCGGTTCGTTGTTGCATTACTTCATCCATGGTCCGCACAGACCTCACCCGGAACACTATAGTTCAAACGATAAGAAGCAGGGAGGTGCATAAAATGAGTAAAGAACTGGTTAAAGTTACATCAGCATATGAAAGATTAGTACACTGGATGCTGGCCATCTCCTGTCTTCTTCTGTGTTACACCGGATTGGGGATGATGTTCAAAGAACTGAACTTTTTCGGAGCCATTTTTGGTGGACTGAAAGGATTAGCCACAGTTCATGACATTATGGCCATCGTTTTCGCCATATCATTGGTTTTAGCCATTCTGATGTGGTGGAAAGAAGCGGGGATATTTGTTTTTCCGGAAGACTGGGAATGGATTAAAGCAGCAGGCGGATATTTGTGGCATCTGGATCACGTACCGGAGACGGGCAAGTATAATCCGGGTCAGAAGATGTTTTTTCTGACAGTAGCGTTATTTGGTTTGTTAATGATCTGCACAGGCTTTTTCATGTGGTATCCGGAGAAGTTTCCCTTTGGGGCAAATTTGCTGGATTGGATATACACACTGCACGTGTTCGGCTTTGTGGTGATCTTTGCCTTTTTCTTTGTGCATCTGTATCTGGGCACGATCGGCAATCCCGGTTCCGTATCGGCGATGCTGAGCGGAAAGATGGAACTGCCTGTTTTGAGAATGCTGCATCCGAAGTGGGTTAAAGAGATGGAGCATGAAGGAAAACTGATTATTGAAAAGAAGTAAGTTAATTTAAATAAAATAGTTTTTTAAAGAGGCTTGGGGAAATTAATTTTCAAGCCTCTTTTTTTATGCCAGTCTATCCTTCCCACATTACTTTGCCGTCAATAATAGTCATCATAACTTTTGTGTTCAAAATTTCTTCCGGCTCTATCTTTGTGATGTTATCGCTTAGCACTATCAGGTCAGCCAGTTTGCCGGGTGTGATCGAACCTTTTAAGGTTTCCTCGAAGGAAGCGTAGGCTGGCCACATAGTGTAAGCTGTTAACGCATCCAACAAAGAGATGGATTCCTGAAGGGTTACAGTTTTGCCGGATATGTCTTTCCGGGTTATAGCTGTGTATATGCCTGTTAATGCATTACAAGAGAACAATGGCGAATCTGAGCTCATAGCTGTATTCACACCTTGATTCCGGAAAGATTTTAAAGGATACAGCCATTCCCTCTGTTCATCAGGAACATCTCTGCGGTATGTTTCACCGAGATAGTAAAGAAACGATGGTTGAGTTGCCACTATCACCTGGAAAAATTTTAGCTTCTGTATAAATTCAGGAGGACAAAAAGCACAGTGCTCCATGCGTGGACGCGAAAAAGGTTTTTGCTCATTTTGTTTAATAAATTGCAACGCAGTCAACGCCGTATTTAAAGAGTAGATATCGTTAACATGAAACGCCAGTTGAAATCCTGCCTTATGCGCTTGAAGCGCGTGTTTATTCAGCTCCATCTGAGACGGATGGTCGTTGCCGGTACTCTCATCAAGGGCTATCTTGGCGCCGCCGAGACGAAGTTTGCTGTCTCCTGAACCGGTGCTAAGGCCGCTTTTTTGGAACTCGTCCACGGCATCGCTGCCAAACAACATGGTTACACGAGGAGTTAATATTCCTGATTCTTTAATTTCCTGAAAATATTTCCAGTGGCGCAAAGAATTAGACCAGGTTGTATCCTGAATTGATGTTATTCCATGTGAAAGATACTCGCGGTTGGCCAGACGTATGCCTTGTTGCAGTTCCTCCTCGTCCAATGAAGGAATTCCTTCCTCCACTGTTTCATTTCTACCATAGATGATTCCATCAGGCTCCCCGGTTTTTTCATCTCTGCCGATGCAGCCGCCGGAATGATAGGGGGTATTCTTTGTAATGCCCAGCAACGATAACGCCATGCTATTGAGCACGCACATTTTTCCGGAATTATGAACCAGTATGGTCGGATTGTTCGGTACGGCTTCATCTAAATCTTTTCTGGTGGGATGTCGTTTATCGATAAGCTGTGTTTCATTGTATTTTGCCGCCCTGATCCATTTGGAAGGGGGAATTTCTGCCGAATACTGACGAAGCCGGACCTGAATTTCGGCAATGCTTTTTGCCACAGACGGTGAGCAATCCACGTAGCGCATGGTTATGGCAAAAGGGATCGGATGGCAATGGGCATCGTTAAATCCCGGGATAATCGTTTTACCATCGCAATCAATCACCTTAGTATTCGTGCCCTTAAATCTGCCCATGTCATTTTTGCCGCCCACTGCCAAAATAGTGTTGCCCTTAATTGCGATCATTTCTGCGCTTCTTGTTTTCGGATCAATCGTTATAATATTGGCGTTATGGATAATGATATCTGCTGAGTTATCTGACATGATGGTCTTTGTTCAGGAATCCTCTTTTTTGTTGGTTGTATATCGCTAATTCAGAATTATGCTCCTTAATACTTTTTCAATATCAAGCGGAAAATTCAGCCAGAAATGATCTTTCTGCTTCATATGTGCCGACAAGTATCAGTTCTTCGCCCTTGCCAAGGTTGATAGTCGGTTCCGGATTGATATAAGTATATCCTTCTTTGATGATGGCTATTACCGTGCAGCCTGTTTTTTTCCGGATGCCTGAATCCATCAGAGTTTTTCCAAAAAGTGCTTTCGGTGTCGGAAGATGGAAGAAATTCAAACCTTCCGCCAGCAGCATCGTTTCCTCATTGATTAGAAAATTGAATATTGTGTTGGCGCCAAGCGATGCGTAAGACATCACAAAATCAGCACCGGCGCGATGAAGCGTGGAAACATTACGGTCTTCGCTGGAGCGGCTGAGGATTTGCATATCCGGTCGCAGACTTCTCAAATATTTTGTCAGATAGATATTCGTCGCGTCATCGTGCGATGTGATGATGGCGGCTGGCGCTTTTTCAAACCATGCCTTTTCCAGGGTGTGAATATCGGCAGCGTCGCCGAATACAAAATGAGAGTCGCCTTCATTTCGCTTACGGTTTTTTTCAATGATAAGATAGGGGATATCCTGCTGCTGAAAACGCACTGCCACAGCCAGCCCGACCCTCCCCCCCCCAACAATAATTACCTGATCACCGGCTGTTTTACATATATGATAGAAAGAATAAACCTCATCATATTGAGCGAGAGAACTCTCCAGCCCAGCAAAAACAAGAACACTTGTCCGTTCAATAATATAATCCGGTTTGGGAATAATGAATTTGCCGCGTTCCCAAATCCCTATTACCGTCAATCCGAACGTCTCGCGCAATTTGCTCTGAGCCAGGCTTTTTCCGACAAGCGGTGTTCCCATCGCCGGTGACTGAGCAATAACAAAATCTTTGTATCTGTTGATAATATTGGATTTGCATTCACCAGCGACAGTCCATGCCGCAAGAGAGCTTCCCATGATATCGTAAAGCTGCAGAACCAGAGAACTCCCTGCCAGGTGTAGAATATCCACAGAGTGTGGTGATTCCGCTGTCGTTATGATGGGGATATGTTCAAAATCTTCCCTCAGTGTTAAGGTAATATTTGTATTCATCTGATCACTGTTCGATGCCACGACGAGAGCGGCGTTTTGAACGCGCATCTTGGTATATGTTTGCGGATCGTCAATATTACCCAGAGCAACTTTGACGCCTTTATCATAGAGGTCCAGTGCCGTGGACAAATCGTCCATAATAACGACATAATCCTTTTTGTAGCTTTTCAATTTTTCAATCAGCGCCGCGGTGACCGGATCAAAATTTGTTATGATAATATGGTTCCTGGTATCGCTGGGAAGTTCGCGGGGTGCGCGGTTACGGGTTTGCGCTTCCATCCAGGGAGCGAAAAAGAATTTGATGAAGACGAAAGGAAGAAGAATCAGCAGTAGAATAACGCCGGAAAGCAAAACGATAATCGAAAAAATCCTGCCGATGTCGCTGGTGAAAGTTATATCCCCGAATCCAAGCGTGGACATGACCACCATGGTCCAGTAGAAACCGGTGATCCAGGAATGCTCCTGTCCTTCCATCGCCATTATATAATGGAAGACAATGCTGTAGGTCGTTATCAGCGCTATGATGACGAGAAGGTACTTTACCAACAGACGGATATTGGCTTTGACTATTTTGCTCTCAACAAAGGAACTAATGACAGCTGGTAAAAATTTCATAAAAAGATATCCTTGTATAATGACAGTTTTTCATTGATTTCATTTAAAGTCGGTTACAGTATAGAAATTACGATTATGCCTGTCAATTGATAATGATTCCGGGTAAATGTTAACGAATTTTTTGTCTAATCCAAAATAATATTCTTCAAAGCTTCTTCAATATCAGGATACCTGAATTTAAATCCGGCATCGAGCAGGCGGCGGGGAATAACACGCTGTCCTTTTAACAAAACGGAACCAAATTCTCCGAGAATCAGCTTAATCATAAAACCTGGCGCAGGCATGAAAGATGGTCGGTGTAGAACCCTACCGATAGCTTTTCCCAAATCAGCATTGCGCAACGGCTGGGGCGAACAAAGATTTACCGCGCCTTTTATTTCCGGGTGTTTGAGCAAAAAAATAAATGCCTGAGCCAAGTCTTCCATGTGCACCCAGGAAAACCACTGCTTTCCGCTTCCCAAAGGCCCTCCGAGTAATAATTTAAACAAGGGAATCATCTGACCGAGTGCGCCGCCGTTTTTCCCCAGCACAATACCGAGACGCGTAATGACAACCCGTGTTCCTTTGGTCTGCGCGTTCAGAGCTTCCTTTTCCCAGTCGTAAGCAAGTTTTGCCAGAAAATCATCGCCTGCCGGCATGTTTTCGGTCAATTCTTCATCTTCATGAAAACCGTAATAACCGACTGCCGATGTGCTGAAAAGAGTTATCCTGCCGGCATCAGCAGGAAGAGCGGAAACCAGATTGCGGGTTGTTTCGATGCGGCTTTCCCGCAGAATCTTTTTTTGTTCAGGAGTCCAGCGGCTGAAGATGGAAGCTCCCGCCAGATTTATGATGACATCATGTTCCCCGACAGCATCTTGCCACTTTCCTTTAATTGTCGGATTGCCTTCCAGATAGGTAAGTCCGGTCATTTTTAATTCAGTGCCGCTCTGAGATGGGGTAAGTATTGTAACCTTATGTCCTTCTGTAATCAGCTTTCTGGTAAGATATGTTCCGACAAATCCTGTACCTCCTGTCATGAAGATGTTCATTATCATCCTCCTTGTTTTTTAGAGAGTTTAAAAAAGACTTCATCAATGGTTTACCCCGTTAGAAAGCCGAAGACTTTCTAACGGG
>AWGX01000667.1 GCA_000495415.1 Smithella sp. ME-1
CATCTCAGCACTTTTGAACAGCCCAAGCGTAATTTGGGTGAGAGTATACTAAGAATTCATACTAGTTAGTTATATGAAATATTTTCTTATATTGATATTAACGATTAGTTTATTGCTTGCAGGGTGCACAGCATCTAGAGTGAAAGGTGAACCATATAAAGGTTACTCTTGTAGGGAAAGCTTAATACATTATTTTAGTGAATG
>AWGX01000668.1 GCA_000495415.1 Smithella sp. ME-1
AAAAAGAGAAGACGGCTCGTTTTTGATAGCGGGAGGTCTGCCTCTCGACGAATTCATGGATTACATGGACATTGGAAGACTTAACGAGGAAGAACAAGAAGGCATGAATACTGTGGGTGGTTTTGTCATGGCCAAACTTGGAGAGGTTCCATCGGAAGGCCAATGTTTTAAATGGAAAAATTTAAGATTTGAAGTTCTTGATATGGATGGAAGACGCGTAGACAAGCTTTTAGTGTCACGTATAAAAAACAATATAGAAACGGTGGCACCGCAAGAAAAATAATACTTATCCGGGGAAGATCAGATTCTAATCTTCTATATATTGTCGAGAGTTAACTTTAACCTCTTAAGGAAGATATCGATTGTCTTGACACGGATTGTAAGGTCAAGTTCTTGTCAGAAATATTATTATAGTTCTATATTTCTTCACCTGCTTTATGACCTTCATGAATGGCTTCCAGAATGCGACGAGGACTTTTTGCGTCGCCAACTATTTTATAGGGAATGGACAACTCTTTAAGCACATCTTCCAGAGAATTTTCCGATTTAGCACCCAAAGCAGTCACTACCATGGCTGCGTTTTCCATTCGTTCAGTCTCCCCCTGACGATAGCATACATCTACCGCTTCAATTCCTGTTACCTGAGCACCAAAGAGTAGTCTACCACCGGCCGTTTTGATGCGTTTGTGCAACCAGTATCCATGTGCTGATAACTTGCCGACAGGAGGAAATGCCTGCATCTCCAAAACCGCAACCGGTATACCCTTGGATAACAAATAATCAGCTGTTTCCATACCCACATAGCCGGCACCTAAAACAACAGCCGGACTTTTAAGCTCGACCTTGCCTGTAAGAACGTCACGGGCATCAACCACCATTTCGGAGTTAAGACCGGGAATGGAAGGTTTAATCGGGTACGCACCGCAGGCAAGAATCACGGCGTCAGGCATATATTGTTTTATTTCTTCCTTACTAATGGGGCGTTGACAATTAA
>AWGX01000669.1 GCA_000495415.1 Smithella sp. ME-1
AAGCCACAACAAACAATCCTGCTATAACAAGGCTCCAGAATTCGCCAGGATTAGAAAGGAGGATAAAAAGAAAAGGAACAACACCTATTCTCATCAATGTTATGGTATTAGGTAAATTAAAAGTTTCGCGCCTAGAAATCATTTTTATATACCGTTAAGAAAACTATTTTTACCAATCTATTTTTTAGGCACTTTTTTCCAGTCTTCTAAAAATGCCTCTATTCCTTTCTCCGTTAAAGGATGTTTTACCAATTGAGCTATTACTTTAAACGGAATCGTAGCTATATCCGCACCCATTAAAG
>AWGX01000670.1 GCA_000495415.1 Smithella sp. ME-1
TTGAGCCAGCCCTTAAGTGGGGAACAACTTTGGATGAGGTTACAGGAATAATAATTGTCTTCGGCAATAGAATTGGCGTGAAGGGGAGAATCGAATTGGTTTAATGCACGGTGAAATAATATTTATATTAGTATACATAACATATCTTATACGTCATATTTCTAAAACTATTCATAGGTGAGCGTTACAGGCCTTCATCGGACAATTGCTTTAAAAGCTGCGACTGCTTGTCATTAAGGCGCTTGGGAATCTCGACTGTAATTCTCACAAATTGTTCGCCCTTTCCAGTTCCCTTTATCCCTGAAACACCAAACCCCTTCATCCGAATTTTTGTATTGTTCTGTGTGCCCGGTGGGATCTTTAATCGCTTTGTAGCGCCATCAAGTGTCGGCACTTCGATTGTGGTTCCCAAAACAGCTTGGGAATAAGTGATTGACTTCTCTATATAAAGATCGTTTCCGTCCCTGGAGAAGATAGGATGAGGCAGTATGTTTATATGAAGATATAAATCACCAGGGGGACCGCCTTCAATGCCGGAGGATCCTTTGCCGTATAGCCTCAGTTTTTTCCCCGAATTAATTCCCGGAGGAATTTTTATATTGATTTCCTCTACACGGTCTTCCTTTTGAAGGGCCAATTTCTTTTCCGCACCCCGCACCGATTCTTCAAGGGTTATGGAGAGGTTATACTGAAGATCCTGACCTTTCTGGGACATTGTGGTAAATCTTTGGCCTCCTCCACGAAAAAGATCTGCAAAAGGGTCTCCCTCCGTATAAGAAAAGCCTTCTCTCCCCGATCCTGTTCCAAAAGTCCTTGTTCCGCCTCTTTTGAAACCACCGAATCCAAAGCTTCTCAGAATATCATCAAGATCGAAATTTTTAAAAATGTCTTCCTGGGAATATCGTTGCCTGAATTGTTCCGTAGATCCAAACATATCATAATTCTTTCGTTTTTCCGGATCACTGAGCACGGCGTACGCTTCGCTTATCTTCTTGAATGTTTCCTCCGCCGCCTTGTTGCCTGGATTTTTATCAGGATGCCACTGCAATGCACCTTTACGGTAGGCTTTCTTAATATCGTCTGCCACCGCATTCTTTTCAACACCTAAAATTTTATAATAATCTTCAGCCATTAAATTTTTCAGGCCCCCTGCCCTACTGTATGCTTATATAGAGTATGCATTTCTGGTCGTTTGTCAAGCTGAGAGCCCTACACACACATATGCACACACACAGAAAATGATCAGAAACTACGAATGTTTTTGTTACTTCTATTACGTAACTCTTCCTAATTGAAAGGCCATGATGTTTGCCTCGACGACTTTTGGTGGGAAGTTTTCGCGAAGCACCCTCTCCCAGACAACAGGTTCTATGGGTAAATAGAGGGATAACGCACCTAAGAGGACCGTATTTTCCGTTCGAACATTTCCCGTTCGAACTGCCATCTCATAAGCATCCACAATCTTGACTTTTTTAAAAATTACGCTGACAAGATCATAGACACTCTGAGGGTATATAACCTCTCCCAGGTTAACTGACGGAGGATAAATCTCTGCGTTGTTGATGATAATAACGCCATCTCGCTTCATATAGTCAAGATAACGAAGGCTTTCACACTTTTCAAATGATAGCAGAATGTCAACATCACCCTTTTGGGCAATGGGTGAGTGGACTTTCTGACCGTATCGCACGTGGCTCGTTACACAGCCGCCTCGCTGGGCCATGCCGTGCACTTCACTTTTTTTTGCATCAAGCCCCACATCCATCAGGACCTGACACAAAATATCGCTTGCCCTGAGAATACCCTGACCACCTACCCCGGCAAGAAGGATGCTTTTTGTTCCCCTATTGTGCTCCATGCGGTGATGACTCCTCAATGATAGCGCCAGCCTTGCATAACTGCTGACACAGTGTACAACCATTGCAAAGAGTTGAATCGATGAACGACATCCCATCCTGCGTTTTCGAGTTCTTCCTTATGTCATTTGGATGCATGTCTATGAATTTTTTCCATGATATTGGAGGACATCCAAGTCCTATGCAAATCCGGCAACCGACGCATTTGTCCGGATCAACCTGCATGGGAGTGCTCTTTTTTCCGGCAAATCGCTTGAACAAGACACAGGATCGTCTGGATATAATAACGGAAGGGTCTGAACTGGATAATTCTTCCTTCAGCACTTTTCTGGTTAAGTTTATGTCGTACGGGTCTATGACCCTGACCCTCTCAATCCCCAGAGCAGTAACGAGTCTCTCTAAGTCAAGTTCTTTAGTTTTCAGACCCTGAAGGGTGTAGCCTGTGGCGGGATGTTCCTGCATGCCAGTCATGGCAGTCGTCCTGTTGTCGCATATGATAACGACGGCCTCACTCTTGTTGTAGACCATGTTCAAAAGAGGAGTAATGCCGGAATGAATGAAAGTAGAATCACCTATGACGCCGACCACCCTTCCCTTCCCTTGATGCTGCAGAGCTTTGTCCATGCCATGAGCCATGCCGATGCTTGCGCCCATACAAATGCAGGAATGGAGCCCCTCCAGAGGCTTCATGAAAGAGAGGGTATAGCATCCGATATCGCCTGTGACGAAGACCTTCAGTTTGCCCAGTACATAGAATAAACCCCTGTGTGGACATCCGGGACATAGATTCGGCGGTCTTGCGGGAATCGCCACCTCTGGCATGGTAACACCCACCGGCTCTCTGTTTGTCATGGCTTTTTCGATCACTCCGGGGTCGAATTCAAGTGTGTATGGAAATATCTCTTTGCCTGTAATATCAATTCCTGCCGCCTTCACCTGCTCTTCAATAAACGGGTCGAGTTCCTCGATTACATAGAGCTTTCTTACTTTTGAGGCAAACTCGCGAATCAAATTCATCGGCAGAGGATACACCATACCCAATTTCAGATACGAGTAATAAGGAAACACCTCCTTTGCGTAATGGTATGGCATGCCCGCAGTGATAATACCGATTTCCGGATTGTTGATTTCCATACGGTTTTCAGGAAAGGTCTCTGCAAATTCTTTCAGCCGTCCCAACCTCTTTTCGACTTCCACACGCCGGATGCGCGCGTTCATGGGAACCATAACATATTTTGCCGCATTCACCATGATTTTCGTTCTGTCTTCGGCGGCAACGGGTTTCTCCAAATGAACCACGGATTTTGAATGGGACACCCGTGTTGTTGTTCTGAGGAAAACAGGAGTATCGAATCGTTCGCTTATGTCAAAGGCACGCTTGACGTAATCTTTTGCTTCTCCACTGTCTGCCGGCTCCAGCAAGGGTATCTTTGCGAACCTCGCATAGTTCCTGTTGTCTTGTTCATTTTGTGAGCTATGGAGAGAAGGATCGTCGGCGGTTACAATGACGAGCGCTCCGTTTGTACCCGTATAACTGACAGTGAATAGAGGATCGGCGGCAACATTGACTCCCACGTGCTTCATGACAACCAGTGCGCGGGCTCCCGCAAGGGCAGCGCCGATTCCCACTTCAAGTGCTACTTTTTCGTTGGGAGACCATTCTGCGTAGACTCCAGGATATTGTGCAAACGCCTCTAAAATTTCAGTGCTCGGCGTTCCCGGATAGGCCGACGCAAAACGAACCCCGTGCTCGAAGGCGCCCCTCGCAATTCCCTCATTTCCGGACATCAATGATTTCATGATAAGTTTAATCCCCTATACAATTTGTGTATCACCATGATTCTTTTTACGGGCCTTTAAATATGCTACTCTTCGCCTTTTTTTATGAGATTATTTTCATTATCCGAGAGAGGACATCTGCCTTTTAATCATCTGTTCGACAGATGGATCCGATGTCTTTTCGAGGGATTTTTTATAGTATTCAATGGCCTTGTCCATATTGTGCATTTCTTCGTAGATTCTTGCGATATTTCTATAGTTGATACTTTCAAAATTACCCGCGGCTTTTGTATTTGCTGCCTTTTCGAATGCTTCGAGAGCCCTGGCATAATCTTTTTTGTTTTCGTAACAATACCCCAGCCCTATGTATGTCAGGGTGGTCAGTTCACTGTCTTCGGGAGACCTTTTGAGATATTCCTCATAGGCTTTTGAAGAAGCCTCCATATTATTCGATTGATAATATAAGTTCCCCATACGGTAATATGCTATTTGAGCGGCCTTCGTTTTCGGATACTGGGCAACCACATCCTCAAAAAGCTTCACGAGGGCATTCTGATCAATGTCGGCTTCTGACATAGTCGTTTTCAGAGTCGCATTGTGCGCTTTTGTATAGAGCACCCATGCGTCATTTTCATTGTGTGTATCATAGAGGTGCCAGGCTGCTACAGTAAGAATGAAGAAACACGCAATTCCCGAAAAAATATACATCTTTGATTTATTTTCAGAGATGAATTCCGATGCTCTTGCGAGGGCAATCTGAAATGAATCCGGTTGTGTCAGATCTTTTTTTGTGATTTTTCTTGCCATATATTATTATCCCCCTGCTTCCATCAGTTGATTGTGTTCGCTGATTCTTTCCGTAATCATGGGCGGGATGCGGACAATTTTCCCCTGTCTATTTGTGCAGGCATGTACAGTGTATCCTTCAACCAGCATCTTTTTCTGGGCATCATCCCAGATAGCATAGGTAAATTTCATGCTGGCTCTTTTTAAATATTCCAGTTCAGTCTCCACTATGATTATCTCATCATATCGTGCGGGCAAAAAATAATGACAGTAAACTTCTGTCAGCGGTAGATTATAGCCCTCTGATTCAATCTGAGAATACACGAGCCCTATGTTTCTCAGAAGCTCCGTACGTCCTATTTCAAACCATCGTATGTAGTTAGTATGATAAACGATTCCCATGGCATCTGTATCTGCATAGATAACCCTTATCTTAACGCAATCTTTCAACAAACTCACTCCACCGCTTGATAAAAGAATCCATAAGAAGATGTCCGGGCGAAATTATAACCCCCGTTTTTTCCGCTGATGCCTCATTGAAAGAAATGCCGTTTTTCAAATTTTCCGCTTCCAAAGAAGAAAAAACGGCGAACGGACTCGGGTTGGCAGCGTGTGTCTTTAACGCAATGGGGGTAGGATGATCACTCAACACCATGAGCCTGAACGGCTCATCTTTACGTATCTCTTTCATCACATATCCGACAATTTTTTCATCGAAGTCTTCAATTGCCCGGATCTTCCCTTGCAAGTTTCCCTCGTGCCCCATTTCATCGGGTGCTTCAACGTGTACAAAGACAAAATCTGATTTTTCGAGGGTTTTAATAGCTTCTGCCGCCTTGCCGTAATAATTGGTATCCGTGTAGCCCGTGGCACCTTCAACGTGCACCACGTCAAGCCCTGCATAAATGCCGATTCCATTCAGAAGGTCTACGGCGGAAATCATACCCCCTGAAAGACCGTATTTTTCCGTAAGCCTAACCATCCTTGGAGCTTTTCCCTGTCCCCATAGCCAGATGGAAGTGGCCGGTTTCCTGTGTTCGGACATTCGCCGCCTGTTTGCAGGATGGTGGAGAAGCACTTCCTGAGAACGCTTTATAAGATCTCGCAGCTTCTCACTGCCCTTACCTGCAGGAAGGTACGAGTCTATTTGTTTGCCCGTAATGTCGTGTGGAGGCACGGTACGAAGGTCATCCGCACCATTTTTCCAGACCATAAGATGGCGATAGCTCACACCTGGATAGAATTGAAATTCTTCCGTACCGAGGGCTTCCTGCAGGAAATCGATAATTTCTCTCGCTTCTTGCGTCGTTATGTGTCCCGCTGTGAAATCTTCCATGAAAAAATCTTCATCCATGTTCACGGTTACGAGATTACAGCGAAATGCAACATCATCAGGTTTAAGTTGCACACCCATATTCGCCGCCTCAAGAGGACCGCGACCGGTAAAATATTTTTTTGCTTCATAGCCGAGCACCGTCAGAATGGCCACGTCGCTTCCCGGCGAATAACCGGACGGTATGGTATCTATCAACCCCAGAGTTCCTTCTGTAGCTATAGAATCCATGTGGGGGGTATAAGCTGCTTGAAGAGGAGTCATGCCTCCAAGGCTATCTATTGGATAATCGGCCATGCCGTCACCGAGCAGAATTATGTATTTCATTACAAATTATCGTCCTCTATTCGTATGAGAATTGTATTCCCCTGTACGATTTCTAACTGGTCAATTTCTTTCAGTGCTTTCTGTACATCCTTCTCCCTGGACTTGTATGTTGTCATGACTATTGGCACGGCGCCCGCCTGTTTTCGCCCCTTCTGGATCACAGCGGCTATACTGATATTATTCTGACCGAGGATTCCCGATATTTTTGACAGAACTCCAGGTCGGTCCAGTGCAGAAAAGCGAAAATAATAATTGGTGACAATATCGTCAAAGGACATTAACTGTATATCGCACACGATAGATTCTTTGAGTGAGCGTGCAGGAACCCTTTGTGAGATGCCCTTCAGAAGATTTCGTGAAATATCCACAATATCGCCCACAACCGCACTGGCGGTAGGCATCATACCGGCGCC
>AWGX01000671.1 GCA_000495415.1 Smithella sp. ME-1
AAGCCATAATTGTTATCAGCGGCATTATTTTGTTTCTGATCGGCATGATCAATCTTTCTTCTGCTGTTCGAAAAATAATTGATGTCCGTATAAAAGAATATATCAGATATGCTGTGCAAAAACCATTATACGGACTTCTCACCGGTATAATTTCCACTATTGTTTTCCAAAGCTCTTCTGCTTCAACAGCGCTTACTGTCGGACTGGTCAGCGCGGGATTGATCAGTTTCTATAATTCACTGGCCATTATCCTGGGTACTGATATCGGTGCTACCCTAACTGTTCAGTTTGTTGTCTGGCATTTCACGGATATTTCACCGCTAATTATTTCCGTTGGCGGGCTTTTGTGGTTAGTCCGCAGGGGTAAATGGCAAATTGCTGGTCAGATAATTTTTTATTTCGGATTGCTTTTCTTTGGCCTGGACTTGATTAGTCAATCAATAGAGCCCTTAAAAGATTCTCCGGTTTTCTTGAATTATTTTATGCAAACCCAAAATCCGTTTTTGGGTATTGGCCTCGGAATTGTGGTGACAGGTATTATTCATGCTTCCGCTATACCTATCAGTATTCTGGCGCTTTTGGCACAGCAGGATATGGTTTCTCTGGAAAATGCCCTGCCCGTTGTAATGGGAGCTAATATTGGTACTACCGTTACCGCACTACTTGTCGGAACAGTGGCAACAGCGAGCGGTAAAAGAACAGCCGTATCTCACTTGATTTTTAAATGTATAGGCGTTGTTCTGTGCTTTATATTAATGCCATATTTGCTGATTATATTGAGAAATCTTTCTTCCAGCGTTGCCCAACAAATTGTCCTGGCGCACTTTGTACTTAACTTTGTTATTATGGTTACCTTTATTTTTCTTTTAAAGCCTTTTGCCGCTGTAATGCAGAAAATATTGAAGGGTGACGATGAAACACTGCCTATCTGGCCGGAATTCCTTGATCGCAGAAATTTATCCGATGAGGAAAAAGCACTCGATAATGTGCAAAAAGAATTGCAGAGAGAAATTAATCTTGCGCGAAAAATGTTTTTAATTGCTACAAAAATGATTTTCTTCGTTGAAGAGGGTAAGAAAAGAGACATTTCTTATATCGAAATGGTTGTTAACAATTTACGCGCACAAATAGTACGTTTTTTATGGAAAATATCTTCACAGAATAAATCAACGCAGCTTTCGAAGAAGATTTTTGCTTATACGGCAATAGCAGGCGATATTGAAAGCATGGGGAATCATGTGGTGTGGATAGCCGATTTAGCCGGGCAAAAAGCCGAAAGGAAAATAAGGTTTACCGAGATGGGCAAGCAGGAATTGCAGGAGATCACCTCTTTGGTGAATCAGAATATTAATGAAGCTATGTCTTTAATTGAGATTTCCGATAAGGAAAAAATAGTCAGTGTCATTCAAAGAGAGGAAGAAATAGATGAAAAAGTAAAAGAGGCTCGTAATAACCATCTCAAGAGATTTCATAATCGTCTTTGTAATACCGAGGCGGGTCTTATTTTTGTTGAAATGCTTATTCATCTGGAAAGAATTTCTGACCATTGTAACAATATTGCCGAGTATGTTCTGGATATTAAAGAAAAGCTGGAATAAAATATTCGTGATGGATTGGAATAATTCGGCTAACAGCCACAGTAAAATTCCGAGCTCGTGATTCTATAACAATCTTCTTGTAAACAGTGCAACTTCCTTACAGTAATAAATACGTATTGAACTAATTAGAAATATCTTCTATAATTAATAAAAAGTATGTTTATTTGAACATTCGCGTTAGGAGGCATCAAGATGAATAAAAGAATGAATGCCCTTAAATTTGCTCTGGAAAATGAACAGAAAGAAAGGGAATTTTATCTGGCAAACGCCCGCCGGACAAAAAATTTAGCCGGTAAGAATATGTTCAAACAAATAGCTGATGAAGAAAAAGACCATTACGAAGTATTAAAAAAGCTGCATGATCAGTGGGAAAAGAAAAAGAAATGGCCTGCAACAGTGCCTATGAAAGTAAAAAAATCATTGGCTGGAAGTATTTTAAAATCCATGTCAGGTAAAAAGGCCGCCCGCATTGTTGGTAATGAAGATGATTTGAAAGCAATTCGCACGGCTATTGATTTTGAAGCGCGGGGTGTAGCGTTATATACTAAACTGGAAGAAGGCAGCACCGATCCCAAAGAAAAAGCTTTCTTTAATTTATTAGCAAGTATTGAGCGGGAGCATTTCCTTTCTCTGCGCGATACGGAAGAATTTCTAACTGATCCCGCATCATGGTATCAAAACATAGAAAAAACGACTCTGGATGGAGGTTGAAACGGATAAATAGTATTACTTACAGCTCGTCCAGTTTTGCATTAATTTCTGTCCATGTTTTATAATAAATATCTAAATCAGCGTTGATATTTTTTAATTCCAGATTAATTCTTTTAATTTTCAATGAATCTTTGAGTGTTTGCGGATTACACAATGCCGTTTCGTGTTCGGATTTTTTAGATTCCAGGGAGGCTATCTTGTTTTCTATTGTTGATAATTCTTTTTCCAACGGAGCTCGTTTTTGATATGCCTTGTTTCGTTCTTCTGCTTCCAAACGCTTTTTTTCTTTGTTTCTGGAAGCCTGATTCTCAGGCAGAAGTTGGGACGTGTTTTTATTTATTACAGAGGAGATTGTTTGATTGCGTTTTTCGATAAAGTACGAATAATTACCAAGGTAATAATTGATTTCTCCATCCTTTAATTCAAAAACTTTATTAACCAGGTTATCCAGAAAGTAACGGTCATGGGAAACGATAGCCACAGTGCCGTGATAACTAATTAAAGCATCTTGAAAGATATCTTTAGTTTTTAGATCAAGGTGATTGGTAGGCTCATCAAGAATCAGAAAGTTAGTGTCAAGAAGCAAAATTTTTAATAGAGCAAGACGTGATTTTTCTCCGCCGGAAAGGATGGAAACGGACTTATGAATATCATCACCGGAAAACAAAAAAGCGCCCAGTAGGTTGCGTTTATCCTGGTCAGAGACTTTAGCCGGCGCGGAATTTATTTCTTCCCAGATTGTTTTATTGTAATTTAGATTTTGCGAACTTTCCTGGGAAAAGAAAGCCGTGTTGACTCCGTCTCCATATTTTATGACGCCGTGGGATGGTTTTTCGGAAAGACTAAGCAGTCGGGATAAAGTTGATTTGCCTGAACCGTTTACTCCGACAAAAGCAACTTTATCGCCGCGGAATAAAGTAAAATTAATATTATTGAACACATTTAAATTGCCGTAGTTGTGTCCAACATCCGTTACTTTGACCACTTCGTTGGCGCTTTTTTTACCTTCTGGAAATTTCATGGTAACGCTTTTTGTTTTTGCTTCCAGGGTTATCTCGGAAAATTTCTCAAGCATTTTTATCCTGCTTTGCACTTGCGAAGCTTTTGTATTTTTGTAACGGAATCGTTCTACAAATTCCTCTATTTTTTTAATTTGCGCTTTTTGCAGTTCCATTTCTTTTACCAGAGCGGCCCGCCTGTTTTCCTTTTCGTTCAGATAATAAGAGTAATTTCCCTTATAAATGTGAATTTTACATGACGACAGTTCCGCAATCTGCAGGGCTATTTTATCCAGAAAGAAATGATCGTGAGAAATAACAATGATTGTTCCCGAATAATCTTTGAGATAAGAT
>AWGX01000672.1 GCA_000495415.1 Smithella sp. ME-1
CCCGGAGGTGCGACTGGCTGATTTCAGCAGTGACGCCGATCACAACAGAAGTGTTTTTACCTTTATGGGAAAGCCGAAAGATGTTTTGAAAGCGGCGCTTGCTGCCTGCGGTAAAGCCTTGGAACTTATCGACATGCGTAAACATGGCGGAGCACATCCGCGGTTGGGAGCGGTTGATGTTGTGCCTTTTATTCCGCTGGGCATGGCGGAAATGAAAGATGCGATTGACGTTGCTCATGCTTTCGGAAAACAATTGAGTGAACGTTTTGGCGCTTCCGTATACTTTTATGGCTATGCAGCGCGAAAAGATGAGTATGCGCAATTGCCTGATATACGCCGCGGCGGATATGAAGGATTGGCAGAAAAGATTACCTTAAAGAAGGCTGTCCCGGATGAAGGAGGGGATACATTCAACGCTCAGTCCGGTG
>AWGX01000673.1 GCA_000495415.1 Smithella sp. ME-1
TGTCTAATTGCCGGAGTAATAGTAGCCAAAGCGAAGCGTATAACCTAAAGGTCAAAACACCTGAACATTTCTTTCAACGGCTTGAACGTTTTATTACGAAAATAATGAAAAATTGTTTTCTGGTATGGTATTGCCAACGCCACCATTCGTTAAATATCCTTTAATATCAATCATATAAAAAATAGTTTAAAAATATTAAAAATCTGGCACGGTCTTTTCATTAATATAAAGGCAAATAAACAAATTACCTTAAAGGAGGTAACAGA
>AWGX01000674.1 GCA_000495415.1 Smithella sp. ME-1
GGAAAACAGGAAATCAATCCGAAAATATTAAAACAGGCAAAAGTAGTGGTTGACGATTGGACACAGGCATCTCATAGCGGTGAGATTAACGTTCCCATAAACTTTAAGCAGCTGACAAAAAGAGATGTTTACGCGCTTTTAGGAGACATTATTGCCGGAAAGAAGCGAGGCAGGACATCTGCCAAAGAAATAACTCTTTTTGACGCAACCGGATTAGCTATCCAGGACATTTCCTGCGGTTATATCGTTTATAAAGCATTAAAAAACAAACGGGGTATTAAAAGCATCAAATTATTTTAACCTGACAGCAGATTCTTTGTAATCGTTACGTTCATTTGCATTAGCTCTCAATAAAAAGGACACCTCCCCCC
>AWGX01000675.1 GCA_000495415.1 Smithella sp. ME-1
AACGCCCGGTGTGGGAATTATGCCTACGGAAATGGCGTTGACGCCCATAGAACAAATTCCTGATAAAATCGCGCTTTCAAACATATCGCCGGAAAGCCTTGTGTCCCGTCCGATAATAATACGCGGTTTATGCCCTTTTTTCTTGGAAAGATAGGCTATTGCCCGTCCTATATTTGCGGCAACCTCAGTTGTCATGGGGTATTCATTAGCAATGCCCCTGATGCCGTCGGTGCCGAATAGTTTTCCCATAATTTTTCTCCCGACTTATCATGCACTTGTTTTTTATCGCATGGTAATTGTTTTTGCAATAAGGAAAAAGATTTATCTTATATGCTGATGGTGGCAGGACGAGTAGAAATATAACGTTTCAATAAAATAGCGTAAACGGTTATTGATTGCCCGGTGGACCGGCAGGTACAACCAGATGGATGCAACGTCTCGCCAGTATGAGGACGGGGGTGTTCCAGTCGCGTCCCGATCCGTCAATTGCCTTTAATTCCGCGTTCACAATAGTTAGAAATTCATTGTTTTGAAAATTTAAATAGTCGGAAAGACGGTTACGATAACTTTCCTGAAGCAACTTCAGGTCGCCCTCCACACGATAGCGATCAGTTTCCACCACGATTCGCTCGTATCGCACTTCCACAGGAGGCATTAGACCACCTTTCCCAATAGTATTTTGAAGTCGTCTTCGACTAATGGATTAAAAAAGATTACCGGTTTGTTAAAACATTGATTGTCCATGTTTAAATTATAATAAAATTGACTTTAAGTGTCAATAGCATATCTGTCTGACTTCTGGAGTAAAAGCCGGTTGCTCCAACTTTTTTATAATCTCCTGCGCTACTATATTGTTAAGTTTGCCGGAAGCGTGTGTGTCGTTTATATTTACTATCCTTTCAGAAACAGGAATATCCTTTGCCAGTTGAGAAACATTTATAACACTTATTTTGTTGGTTTGGAAAAAAGTGACAATATCATTTAAATACATGGCCTCACTCATTTCAAGATCGGTCAAGAAAGGGAATACAACTGCAATAAGTTGTATGGAATTTTTTCTGGAATAATCCACGAATAATTCAAGATCTTCTTTGTGCTTTGATAATATATTATCATTTTTGTAGGCCTTGGTTAAATAAGCTACATATGACAAACCAAGGTACTCTCTGGGATAGAGAAAATACAGATAATTGACAAGATAAGATCCGGAACCAATCAGCATTGAAAACTTATTCATGTTTGCTGGAGGTTTAAACCCATCGAATATTAATCCGTTATTCGTGGCGCTGCCTTCAATATCATTTCCGCAGTATTGAAGTATTATTTTTTCAGGTTTGATTCTGGTTTGATAAATAAAATTTATCATCTCGTCGTATTCACTTTTTGAATCAAGATTGGGTTTGCCTATATTGATGACAGTATATTTCTTTCCCTTTTTATTTATTTCTTTTCCGACAATGTTGGAAAATCTTTCATTAACGGAATTCAATCCATGACCAGCCGTATACGAATCGCCGACAAATAAAATAACGGGATTATTATTGTCAGGTTCCTTATCTCTAAAGCCCAGAGAATTGATGGGCTTCCAGTATTTTGCATACCATAACTTGGATGCCAGTGTATAATCAGCGGAATGAGACCGGGGAATAAACATGAATATCGCTTCCAGTAATATGAAAATTACAAAAAAAGAAAATAAAACAGTTGCCGCATTTGATGTTATTTTATTAATTTTTGTATTTATGAAAATGAATTTAAATAGCTTCAGGCCTTCGATAATAAGAAGAATAAGTAATAATAATCTGAAATAAATTGCCGGTCCGGCCGGATAAAATAGCGGAAGAAAAAAAATCAATATCAGCAAAAATATTATTATCAGACTTTTGAATAATATTTTTTTCATAATCAAACCGGGATGAATTTATTACAAAAAAATTAAATATTTTATATAAAAAATACCATACAAATCTAAGGTTTCTTATTTTTTGTTTTATTTATCTCCTCTATAATACTGTTCGCGATCAGACGATGCGCTTTTGAATTCGGATGATAGTCAATAATAATATTATCTTTGCCACTGGGCTTCCAGTGACAGAACTCCGTATAATAGTCCTTTGAATGACTTGTTTTTAAAAAATCATTTAAGAATGAATCCGCTTCAGCAAAGTGAACATTCTCATCTGGAAAAAGGCTGTGAGAAAATTTTGAATATTCAATATCGCCTAAATTTAAAATGATTAAAGTTGCACCGTTTTTTTCAGTGATCGTTTTTATTATGTTATAGGTGTACCTTTCCACTTCTCTTAAGTTGGTCGCTGGCCGAAGGTGCTGTCCGGTAATTAAAAGAAATTGGGTTTTTAAATAAGACCACATTTCATAGAAAGAAAACACAACAGCTTCCGTGAAAAGGAATTTAAGAAATTTCCCTTTGTACAGGGATTTAATTTGTTGAGCTTCAAAATATTTGAAATAGCTGTTATAAACAGGGAACTCTAAAACAATGCTGTTATTTCTTTCTGCAAAGTATGGAACTGGCAAAGAAAAGAAGTTAACAGGGGCAAACATATTTACGCTTCTGGAAACTAACCAGGGGCTATACTGGACAATAACATAATCAGGTTTATATTTCGGGATTAGTTTCTCAGCAAGAATTAGCATGTGCGCTAAGCCGTAGCTGCTGATGCCTGCGTTAATATAGGAACGATTGGTTTCTTTTGCCACTATATAGGGGAATGTCTCTTCAGCATAGCAGCCTGCGCCGAATGTAAAGGAGCAACCGAGAAACAATAAGCCGGTTTTGTTTGATTCATTAATTTTTGATTCACCGGACAAAGGAATTCTGAAACCGTTACTGTCATAAGCTATAGGTATTCTATCTCCGGTGATGTAAGTTTCAAAAACCTTCGCGTTAGGAACTGGTTTAAATCCCAGTATGTCGTCTGCCTGATATTCAACACCTTCCACACCCGCCCTGTTTTCCGACATCAGGTATTTATATGCTTCATGAGCTCTGAAAACTAAATTGGCTGAATATAAGAGAAACAGAAAAGATATAAAAGCAATTAAAAGAAACTTTATAATGCTTTGTTTGTTTTTAAATGTACGAAACGACCAGAAATATTTGTAGGAAATCGAGATAAACAAAAAGAGCAGATACAATGCGGTGATGAAGGCTGTTGCCCCTATACCTAACTTTTTAGAAATTAGATATAGAGGAGCAAAAAAAAGGCTCCAAAAGGCAGTCAGAATAACTATATTAACGATTATTAATAATATTTTTTTCATAATAAATCGTTTTTGAAGTTAATAATATATTTTACTTTTCTGCAAATCGGTTTGGTCAAATACGATAACGTAATTAAACTTGCCGCAGCAAGGAATATCCTTGACAAACAAAAGCTGCCTTCATATATTCACTACTATGAAAAAGTAACAGGTGCAACAACATTGTAGGTATTTGCCCCTGAAAAAACACTTTGTGAATTAAATCAAAAAGAGAAGAAATGAAAACAAAGGTTATCCTCAAAAAACTTCTCTCCAGCCATCAGAATGAAAGTTTTACAAATTTCATGCCTCTTAACAGTGCCCTTGTGAGTGATATTCGCAAGGCTGTTCCCGCCATCTTTGATGAATTGGGTGGCCCGTCGCTGTTGAAATCAAGCGGCGAAGTTTTTATAAAACCAAACGCAGTCGATGCAAAGGCATACAGTCACACCAGAGTTGAGGTTCTTCGGGAAATAATTTTATATTGGAAAAAAACGGGTGCGAAGAAAATATATCTCCTGGAAAACTCGACGCAGGCAAACTATACAAGGTTGGTATATAGCGCCACAGGATATGCAAGGCTTTGCCGTGAAACGGGCGCAAAACCGATATATCTCGATGAAGAAAAGAGCCGATCTCTGCCTTTCAGCGGTCGCGGGCCTGCGGGAGCCAAAGAACCCGATGGCTACGATTTGACAACTTTTAACATGCCTGAGACTGTCATGAGGCTCATAGAAGAGCGGAACCGTCATTTATATATCAATGTACCGAAACTCAAGACCCATTCCATGGGCGTTGTGACTCTTGGCGTCAAAAATCAGTGGGGTTTCCCCATGCAGAAATGCCGGGGTTTCGACCATAATTATAATTTGCCACATAAGCTAACGGACGTTCTCGGCCATATCAGGCCCGATATAACTCTGATTGAAGGCGTCGAAGGAACAATTCACGGTCATTATTTTGCCACTGCTCTTGCCGATAAGCAGGTGAAACCTTTTCGCGTGCTTATTGCCGGCACCAATGTGGTTGCCACCGACATCGTCGGTGCTCGTATTTTCGGTCTCGGTGTTGAAGATGTGCCACACCTGAAAATTGCCATCGAACGCGGCCTTTCTGATGGTGTGAACGGACCGCAGGACATTGAATTGTCTGGTGATCTGGCCAGTCTGGAGAAAATTAATCTTATCGGTGATATGCCGGCATGCGGACATTATCCCTGGGATCTCTATCCTGAATTTCCACCAGATGTGACTGTGATTAAAGGGAACAAACTCGTATGCCGTGAAGGTTGTTTGAATAATCCGCTTTGCGTTATGCAGACTATGTATAAGGATAATGCGGGTAAGGGTGGCTGGACTTTGGTGCTGGGGAAAGGTCACGATACGTCCGTGATTGATAAGATAAACGGCAGAGTGCTTGTAGCCGGACACTGTGCTATTGAAGAGGTGTCTGAAAAACTTATCAAACGGTTGGGACGGAAGAAGGTATATTTAAGCGGCGAATGTAACAATCTGTGTTCCACCGTTGAGGCCATGTTTCATCTAATGAAAGTAAATCCAATCTCTTATGTACCCGTAAATCCGCTTGTATCTTCAATAGCATTTTTGATGGCTCGCCTGAAGGGTTCGACTTCACGTGTTCCACATCCGCTATCGCATATTATCAAACGAGTTTAATACCAGAATTAAAACTAACAATAAATTACAGTATGGTTTTTGAAACTATATCATCAAGTGGGCTTTGAGTTTGAATTGCTATCAGACGTTGAAACGGAAAGTAATAATATCGCCATCCCTTACAATATATTCTTTCCCTTCCAGGCGCAGACGGCCGGCTGATTTTACTTGCGCCGCGGAACCGCTGTAGGCAATGAAATCATCGTAGTGCATGACTTCAGCCTTGATAAAGCCTCGTTCAAAATCATTGTGAATTGCTCCGGCTGCTTTGGGCGCCTTGGTCTCCAGAGGAATCACCCAGGCTTTAACTTCGTCTTCGCCCACAGTGAAAAAAGACATGCGTCCTAAAAGAGAAAAAGCCGCGCGAATTATCCGCCCGAATGCCGGTTCGGTAATACCCATCGAATCCAGAAATTCTTTTTGGTCCGCGGCATCCAGTCCGGCCATTTCCGCTTCGATTTTGCAGCAGATACCCATGACCGGTTCTGTTAATTTTGCCTCAGCGGCAAACTTATCGGCAAAAGAAATATTGTCTTCCGCTACGTTGACGACAACCAGCTCCGGTTTAATAGTCCAGAAAGAGAAACTCCGCAGAGTGAAAATTTCCGCAGAGGTGAGCCCTGCCGTTCGTAAAGGTTTACCCGCTTCGAGGCATTCTTTTAATCTGGGCAGAAGGTCGTTTTGCGCCACATCCTGCGGCGTGAGAGCTTTTTTAGATGTTTTGGTCAGGCGCTCCATTTTCTTTTCAATGATTAACAAATCGGAAAGAATCAATTCGTCTGCCAGCTTGCGATAAGCTTCAATGCTCAACTGAACATCAGGAAGAGAGAAACCGTCAACAACGTGCAGAATGCCGTCAGTACCACTTAAGTTCTGGCGGATTGCATCCCATGGATGCTCGCCCACGGCGTGAACATCAACAAAAGGAACTTTGGCCGGAGATACTTTAACCGGTTTGTATATTTCGACAAGCTTATCAAAACGTTCATCCGGTACGGAAGCCTGACCGCGCACAACGGTTTCGTTATGAGACAGACTGCTTTTTACGCCAGTCATTATTTCGAATAAAGTGCTTTTGCCGCTCTGGGGAAGCCCCAGTATACCCATTTCCATATAAAATCTCTTTCTTGCTTTATTGAATTGCTATGCCGTATTTTAGAATTTCCTGAGCCAGTGCACTATAGCGGTCGTTAATATCTTCTGGCGAGAACGGTAATGGTTCAATGTGCGAATCAATTTTTAAGGCGATTCTTCGTAAGAGCATCATTTCCTTCAAATTATTTTTCCCGAACTGAGAGGAAATAATTGCAATATCTATATCACTTTCGGGTTTTGCAGTTCCTTTTGCATAAGACCCGAAAAGAATCGCCTTGGATACATCAATTCCTTCCTTCTTCAGCAGATCGATGTATTTATTGATTGCACTGAGTTCCTTCTTTTTTAGAGGTATTCTTTTAGCCATGATAAAATCTCTTTTGTTGTTTTAAGATACTTTGCGGTAAATCTCTTGTTTGCTTTTTTGAAAAAACTCAGTTTGTAGTCGTCATATCTTGCTTGGATGTTAAACACACTGATATCAGCAAGGTCGTTCCTTATTTTATCCGATAATTTAATATCTGTTTTTTCTGCGAGACGAACCAAATCATGAATAAGTGGAGGAGCTTTTTTTGTTGTTTTTACAATGATTGCTTTAAGATATTTTTCAAGACTCAAATGGCAGAAAAACAGCGCATGATGATACTTTTTGTTTTCAAAAAGAATTTCTGCCGTTTCCAAATCTTGTTTCGACCCGCTTGTCCAATTCTTTAATATCTCTTTCTCATTCATGCTTAAGAATTTAGCACATTATATCATTGAAGTAAAATTCATTTTTAGTTCATGTCGATTGAAATGCGTGGAGTTTTAGAATGTTATAAAAACAGGTAGTTTTCTTCTAACTTCTTCAAGATAATTAGTATGACGTTCCAGGTTCTCCTGTTCTACCGGAGAATCTGGGGAATCTGGGGGGAATCTGGGGACACCATACCAGTTTTTTGATAACGCTGTAAAATGTTCTGGAGGCAAGGCGCGCAAATCGCGAGGAATGAGGCGTACTTTATACGTACGCCGCAATGACGAGAGATGCGGCGCAACGCAGCATACGGGCATTTTACAGTGTTATCCTGCGAATTCTTTTTCTATTCGCTTCATTGCTTCGCTCAACCGTATATCGGGTACAGTCAGCGATATTCGCACAAAGCCCTCACCGTAATGACCGTAGGCCGTACCGGAGGCGACGACTACCGCAGTTTTATCAAACAATCGGTTGGTGAATTCCAGTGATGTCATTCCTTTGGGTACAGGCACCCACAAATAGAATGTTCCCTTGGGCGGATTGAAATTAATGCCGATTTTTTTCAGAGTTTTAAGTACCAGTTCCCGGCGCTTTCCGTACAAATCGATCATTTTTTCGACAAAAGGCGCTTCCTTTTGCAGTGCTTTAATGCCGGCGAACTGAATCGGATTGAAAATGCCCGAATCGGTGTTCTCTTTCACCTTGCTGATGGCCGCTATTAATTCCGGGTTGCCGCAAGCCATACCCAGTCTCCATCCGCACATGTTAAACGGTTTGGAAAGAGAGTTGAGCTCGATGCCGACATCTTTTGCTCCTTTGGCCATCAAAAAACTGATTCTCTTCTGGCCGGAGAATACTATTTCGCTATAAGGATTATCATAACAGACGGCGATATCGTAAGTATGGGCGAACTCGACAAGTTTATTTAAAAATTCGATAGTCGCACAAGCGCCGGTCGGATTATTCGGGTAATTGAGAAACATAGCTGTCGCTTTTTTGGCGATGTCAACCGGAATATCTTCAAAGACCGGCAAATAATTGTTTTGTGGCAGAATAGGAACATTGTAAGGAACACCTCCGCCCAGCAGAATGCTGGCGCGGTAAGCGGGATAGCCGGGGTCAGTCATCAGGACAATGTCGTCAGGATTGACTCTTGCGATAATAAAGTGGTGGCAACCTTCTTTTGAGCCGATAAGACCGAGAATTTCATTTTCCGGATTAAGACTGACACCATAGCGCGTATCATACCATTTGGCCACTTCACGGCGAAAAGCAAGCATTCCCTTTTCTTCATCGGTCGGATAGCGATTATTCAAAGGATCGCGCGAGGTAGTACAAAGTTCATCGATTATCGAATCCGGTGTTGCTTCTACCGGGTCGCCGATAGCCAGGGAAATAACATCAATTCCATCGGCTTTGGCCTTGTTTATTTTTTTCCTCAGTTCCATGAACAGGTAAGGTGGTATCTTCGTGAGTTTTTCCGCAGTTTTCAATTTTGAACCTCCGAATGAATTAGGATTCGAATCTAATCGTCACACCGGCGAAAGCCGGTGTCCAGACGTCGTCCCCGCGAAAGCGGGGAACCAGTTCTATTAATACTGGATTCCGGCCTGCGCCGGAATGACAAATCTATTTAATGTTATTTATAGGCTTCTTCAAAAAGCAATCCCTGATAGACTATTTTTACTTTACCTTCAAGAAAAATTTCCCGCCAGAGACCTTTTTGATTTTCAAAATAAATACGTAATGTCTCTCCGCTTTTTACCAGTACGTCTGTCGGCGAATCCACAAGACCTCTTTGGGCAGCCGTCAGGACTGCTGCGACCATGCCGGTTCCACAAGCCAGTGTTTCATCTTCCACTCCGCGTTCGTAAGTTCGTACCTTGATTTTATTTCGATTGATAACGGAGGCGAAATTAGCATTTGTCCCACGGGGAACGAAATGTTTGTGGTGACGGATTTTTCGACCGATGTTATATACATCGTAATTATCAATATCATCTACGAAAGCAACTGTGTGAGGCACGCCTGTATCGATACTGTCCAGAATAAGTTTCTGGTCGTCCGCTTCTATTTTGATTCCCGCTTCCACGGAGGAAGGATCAGTGAGTTTTACCTTTACAACATCACCTTTTACTTCCGCGCCGATAATTCCGGCGATCGTTTCCCATGACATTTTTTCAGCAGCTATTCCTTTCAGGTTAGCAAAGCGGGCTACGCAGCGGGATGCGTTACCGCACATTTCTGCTACAGAACCGTCAGAGTTGTAAAAATGCCATTTGAAGTCCGCCTTTTCGGAAGGTTCTATAATGACCAATCCGTCCGCGCCTACAGAAATTTTACGTTTACAAACACGACGCGCAAACGTAGGCAAATCTCCGACGTTCAAAGACAAATCGCGGTTGTCGATAATGATAAAATCATTGCCGCTGCCGCTCATTTTATAGAATTCAATAGCCTTATTATTTCGTTTATTTTTAGAGGTTTTCATCTCAGACTTCCAAAACTATATCGTCCTTACGGTTAAGAGATCTGGTTACACGCAGTACTTCTTCCGTAGTCGTTATACCGTTTAGTACTTTGTCGATACCGTCTTTTTGCAGAGTAATCATGCCCTGTTTCAGAGCCAGCTCATTAATTTGATTGGCGTCCGATGTTTTCAAAACGAGCTTTTTAATTTCTTCGTCGACAATAAGAATTTCAAAGATTCCTGTTCGTCCCCTAAAGCCTGTTTGCATGCAAAGATTACAGCCGTTTTTCCGGTAGAATATGTTTTTCTTCAACACCGACCGGTCCAATCCAAGGTTAGCCAGAGTTTCCTCATCTGGGACATAAACTTCTTTACAGTGAGGGCAGAGAACACGCACGAGACGTTGCGCTATTATCGCAATAATCGATGAAGTAACCAGGAAAGGTTCTATACCCATATCAATCAATCGTGTGACAGCGCTGGCCGCGTCATTGGTATGCAGGGTCGAAAAAACAAGATGGCCGGTCAGTGATGACTGAATGGCGATTTCCGCTGTTTCGCGATCGCGGATTTCACCAATCAGAATTACGTCAGGATCCTGGCGTACAATGGAACGGAGGCCTGCGGCAAAAGTAAGATCTATCTTGGGGTTGACCTGAATCTGTCCGATACCGTCTATCTGATACTCGATAGGATCTTCAATGGTGATGATGTTTATTTCCGGATGATTGATTGAAGAAAGAGCCGCGTATAAGGTTGTTGTTTTACCGCTGCCGGTAGGGCCTGTTACCAGTATTATTCCATAGGGGGATTTAATCAATTTATTAAACAGTTTGATTCGTTCATGATGCATTCCCAAATCGGCAAGTTTCAAAATGCTGGCGGTTTTGTCCAGCAGGCGCAGAACAACTCTTTCTCCGAAAGCAGTGGGAATGACCGACACACGGATATCAACGAGTCGGTCGGCTATTTTTATTTCTATGCGTCCGTCCTGCGGCAGCCGTTTTTCCGCAATATTGAGTTTAGCCATAATCTTGATGCGGGAAATAAGAGGGGATTGAATGCGGCGCGGTAGGCTGAGTATGTCGTACAAGATTCCATCGATGCGGTAGCGGATTTTAAGATTACCGGAATATGGCTCAACATGAATATCGCTGGCACGGTCTTTAATAGCTCCGGAAACAAGTAAATTGACCAGCTTAATAATTGGCGCGTCACTGGTCTCATCGAGCAAATCGGCTGTTTCGTCAATTCTTGAAATAAGATCATCAGTAGAAGCTTCATTGATTTCTTCGAAATAATCTTTGGCTGTGGTGCGGCTCATATCGTAGGCCATGTTTATTGCGGATATAATCGCATCCTGTGAAGAAAGAACAACCGGCAGATCCGGATTTTTTAGAAGTTGTCTTAAATCGTCGACAGGCTGAAAACTTGTAGGATCATTTACCGCGATAACAGAGTTTTCAGAGGTAATGAGCGGAACAATTCGATGCTTCTTTAAATACTGAATGGAAACGTTCTGCGTAAAATCAATATTAATGCTCTCCATCGGCAATTCCGGCCAGAAAGAAAGGCCGAAATGCTCGGCCATTATTTTTAATAGTTGTGTTTCATCGATGGCTTTCTTTTTTATAATATGATCAAAGAATCCGGTGCCGTTGTTTTTCTTTAATTTATGAGCTTCGGCAATGGTATCCGGAGCGACTCCGGCTGAAATTAATTTCTTATCCAAAGGAGAAAAAGACGAATCTTCCGTAGTGGAAGAACTATGGCCTGTGCCTGTGGATGCTTTTAAGGCTGTATGGATTTTAGACATAAGAAATCAGAGCCTCAAAATTATGGAGATACCGGTCTTTTATTTTCGGATGGCGCAGGCATATTGAAAGGTTTGGGTTCCGCTTTCTTTTCATTTAATTTAATGATGCCTTCCACCACTTCTCCCATGGTTTCTCTTTTTTCCTGATAAAGGTTTGCGGCATCCTTCTGAGTGCGTACTATATGTGGTGTCAAGAAGACATACAAGTTTGTTTTTTCTCTGGAGGTTGATTTGGTTTTGAAAAGCCATCCGAGAAGAGGGATGTCTCCGAAAAGGGGTACTTTGTAAGTATTATCGTCCGTGCTGTCACCGACCAGACCGGCAATAACAATTGTTTCGTTATCCTTTACCACTGTCGTGGTTTTGGCCGATCTTTTCAGAGTGGTCGGCGTTGTGGAAGTAGCGGCGGATGTGAGCTTGGTGGATTGCAGCGATATTTTCAAACGAATGAAATTTTCTTCATTGATATGCGGTGTGATGTTCAGGATTACACCGACGTCTTTATACTCGTAAGTATTGTAGCCAACCAGCGTGCTGGTTGTCGATTGCTGCTGCTGAGTAATATAGGGTACATTGGAGCCGACATTTATTTCCGCTTCTTCATTATCCAGCGTCATGATCTGAGGAGTGGATAAGATGGAGACTTCTGAATCAGTCTTGTATGCCTGAACAACTGCCCCGATATTGGGAAAGAGAATGCCGCCGATGGTAATGCCGGCACCGACAATTCCCATGGAAAACCCACTCGGGAAAGCAGCCGCAGTTCCTGTAGCTAAACCGGTAAGGATATTGTATGCGCCGGGATTCGTAGTAGTGCCCGCGCCACCGGAACCGATAAATGCCGCCGATTGGCCCGTATCAACACCGGAAATTTTACCTGTATCTTTTAATCCTCGCCATTCTACTCCCAGATTAAATGCTTTCCTGGCGTTGACTTCCATAATCAAGGCTTCGATATAAACCATGGCTCTGGGGACATCGAGCTGCTTGATAATACTTTCCAGAATTTTGTAATCTTCGCGTTCCGCCATAATGACCAGTGTATTCGTGGCTTTGTCCGGTACAATTTGGACATTCTTTGAAACCACCGGCGTAATAACTTTTGATCCGGCGGTTGTCGCTGCCGCTGTACTCGATGCGGAACTTCCGTCCCGGACAATGCTGGTTAGAACTTTGGCCAGATCGTCGGCAATGCTGTTTTGCAAACGGTAGACCTGAATGTTGGATTCGCCACGAGGAACATCTTTATCCATAAACGCAATCAGTTTACGCACATTTTCCGTATCCGCAACACTTGCCAGAACTATAATTGAATTAGTCCGGGAATCCGGTACAACTTTGATGGCTGTTACGTTGGCGCGGCGCTGTTGAAAAATCGTATTCAGCGATTTTACCACTTCCGAAACGGAAGCGTTGGCAAGTGGAATATAAGATATCTGATCTCCGGCTCCTTCTACGTCAAGCGCACTGATGATTTCCAAAAGTCGTTTAATATTGGATAGATAATCGGTTATGACCAGAATGCCTGCAGGGGGATACGAAAGAACCGAACTGGACTTGGAGATAATAGGGTCCAGAATACGTTTCACTTCATCCGGATTGGCTCTCTCCAGAGAAACGATCTGGGTAATCATGCGATCGTCCGGATAACCCGGGTCACTTTTGGTTCTTGTTTCCAGACTTTTTTCCCGCGCTGAAGTGGCAGGAATGATCTTGGTCATGTCACCGGCGGGAACAACGGTAAAACCGTTGACCTCCAGAACAGACAGAAAGACTTTATAAACATCTTCAACGGGGATTTTTTTTGGAGATATGATGGTAACTTTTCCTTTAACTTTATCGTCAATTATAAAATTTTTTCCTGTGAGTTCGCTGACAAATTTTACCAATACGCCAACATCGACATTATCAAAATCAATTGTTACATATTTTTTGGCGGGATCTCTTTTTTCAGGTTCGGTTTTCGGATTTTCCCCACGAATTTCTTTGGGCTTTTGTACAACACTTTCTGCTTTAACTTCTTTTGATGGCTGTATTTGGTCAATAGCCTTTATTTCCGGGCTATTTTTCGGTGCGCTACCTTTGCTTTGCGCGGATGACTGCATTGGAGTGACGGTTGTGCTAATATTTTCATCAGTACCGGCAACACGGGCAGCAAGAGCACTGCCTGCGGTAGAAAATATTATTGCCAGCGCGATTATGCCGCCTGCAATCAGGCTTGGTCTAAAAATAAAGGAATATAAAGTTTTCATCTTAATTTTGTTGCTTCTCCAAAAGTTTTTTAAACTCAGGCAGATTAGCCAGTGCTCTTAAATCCATGTCGCTTTTTGCCCAGTTTCCGGCTTCAGGGTTGAACCTGATGGCATTTTTCAGGTAAAATAGACTCTGGGGCACATCGTTTTGATGCGCGTATAAACAGGCAAGATTGTAATGAGCGTCGGTGTAGTTGTGTTTTATGGCGATCGCGTCGTTAAACCGCATAATTGCCTTTTTATAGTCTTTATTTTTCATGTGAATCACACCCAAATTATTCAAAGCCTGTATGTTTTGAGGATTAATTTTCAGGATTTTTCTATACAGATTCCTTGCCTCCTCTAAATCACCTTCTTTTTGATTTTTAAGGGCCTGCGCGAAAAGCTTCTTTAAATCAACGTTTTCCGTTTTTGCTTTAATTTCCGGAGGAGCTGTTTTTAATACCGGCTCGCTGATGTTTTCCATGCGCGTTTCATTAAACGCCTGTAATGCTGCCGGGATAACGCTTGCTAAAGGAGCCGTTTTTAGGGGTGCTTTTGCCGGCATATTTTTGTATTCCAGCCAGTATAGCAGAGCTATGATTCCCGCAGCAAAAAATATAACTGTCAGTAACCCGATTATAGAAGTCCATTTTGATGGCCGGTCAAGTCCTTTTCCGGGAGCCGAAACTATGCGTTCATAGGCTACATAGCCTGATTCTTTCTCTTTTTGCACTTTGCGTAAGGCGTCATTTATGTAGCTCATAATACTCCTTTGGTCAAGGACTTCCAGCAGTATCTCAGTTTGTCAGACGCGACCATATTTTTTTGCCACTATTTAATGTTTTTTGGAAATAATTAATGCCGATGTCATGAGCCGCTAAATTCACTATCTTGCGATTGATTTTACTTACATTTTTTGTATAGGCAATCAGCAAAGATCTGTCGCAAAGAGCGTTAATACGGCGCGGTATGCCTTCGGTGAAACTATAAATTAGATTATAAGCTCCGCTGGTAAATTTAAGTGAGCCGGGTCCCTGTGCAACTTTAAGCCGATATTGTATATATTCGCGCACTTCCGGTGACGATAAAGGTTTTAAATCGTATCTGACAGTGATTCTTTCATTTAACTGCCGCAAGGCCGGCAGCATCAGGGTGTTATTCAGCTCCGGCTGACCGATTAAAATTATCTGAATGAGCTTTTCCGTTTCGGTTTCCAGATTCGAAAGCATTCGTACTTGTTCGAGAACGCTATGCGACAGGTTCTGCGCTTCGTCAATCAAAAGCACCGCTGACTTTCCGGCGGCGAAATTCTTCAGTAAAAAGTCATTTAAGACATCAATATAATTTTTTCTGGTCATTGATTCGCCTTTAAAATCAATTCCATATTCATTCAGCACTGTTTCCAGTAATTCCAGATCGGAAATGGCCGTATTGAAAATCAGCGCTGATTCCACCGAATCATCCAACGAATTGATCAAACTGCGACATATAGTAGTTTTTCCGGTGCCGATATCGCCGGAAATTAAAACGAAGCCTTTTTTCTCTTTAATTCCGTAAATAAGACAGTTTAACGCATCGCGATGTTGCTCGCTTAAAAACAGGTAGCGCGCATCCGGCGACAAGCTGAAGGGATTTTCTTTTAAACCAAAAAAAGCTGCATACATAATGAATATATTCCTTTGATCTGATCAGTAAAAAGAATAATTGATTGCTTCCATTTTACCGTTTCTCTTAATATTCAGTGATATACTTTTACCGGATTGCATTAAATTCATCATCTGCAGTAGATCATCGGCGCTATGCATACGCCTGTTATTTATATCAATTACTATATCGCCATTTTGCAGTCCCATCTTTTCGTAAAGGCTGTTGGAAGCAATATTAGAAATGATGTACCCTTCCTGTAACCCTTCGTTCAGGTAAGGGCGTACCACAGCTTGACTCATTATCGACTTTAAATCATCTAAATTCTCATTTACGAGTCGTCTGCTTAAACTCAATTTTCTGAAAACAGCCTGCTTCGTTCCTGTAGCCGGCGAGTCGGGAAGCAGAGTACCTTCCATCGTAGCTTTTACTTTTAATGTTATTTCCCTGTCTCCACTTAATAATGTTGCCGTATTACGCGTTATTTTTATCAGTTTAGCCGAGCCGATTCTATCTCCAAGCCGATATAGTTTCTGCTTATGGTTGCCGCGTTCTTCGATGACGATAAAGCCAGAAGAAGTATTAAAGGCTACAGTTCCTTTCAATTCGAAATCCATGTTTTTCTGATCAGCGTCGAAAAGTCCGCCCTCCAATTGTTTGTCTCCAACGGTTTTCAAAGTAGAAAGAAACAAATTGCGTTCGGTAATGATTCCGTAATTCTGAAGCTGGTTATGCTGGGCATTTTCTGTAAAGGCAAGCGCGGTTCCGTTATTTTTAACAGCAGCAGTTTGTTTAATGAGAGGGAAACTGATGACTTTGTAAAAAAGATCTACTGTTTCGTAAGACAATACTGTGATTGCCAGCAGGATTAGTAATGGCCGTAGCAGAGTAATATCAATTGCCGGAAGGGTATTGATATTACTTATCCTGTTTAACCATTCTTTCGCGACTTGTGTTATTTTGGACCACATAACTTTTATCAGTACAACCTTCATTAAATATAGCGGGATATTGGATCGGCCAATGTTCCGCTGATAGTGATATTCATTTTAGCCTTGTTCTTACCGGAAATTTCAATTATACCATTTAAACTTAGCTGACTATTTTTATAGTCATCAGCGAGCGTTATTTCTCCTTTTAGTAAACAATTTACCTGAGGACCGAATGTCTGTAATTTTTCTACCCTTAATACACCATTTTTTAATTGAGCTTTAATTTCGCAGCGATCAAATTCAATTCGGTTTAGCCCCAGAAAAGGTTCGGCCAAGGGGTAAGCGCCTCCGGTTAAAGAAAGCGCGACTTTTCCGGATGAATTTTTTCCAGCTTCGCCATTAGAAATATATGTCCAGATGCCGCTTACTTTTCCTGTGATTTCTTCTGCCAGAAAATTTTTAATCAAAGTGCATCTGGCCAGATCGATATTTTTAAAATTCAACTTTCCTTCACGAGGTGGGTATATTTTGGACAAAGAAGTCAGATCAACATATCCATCAAAATTACCGCCGTAAGCTTTACCGCTCAGCCCAAGGTAAGTATGCTTTTGCAGGACATTCCATGGATGAAACTGCAAATCGAGCGAGTCTCCCTGAAAAGAGATGTTTGCGAAAGAATTCGAACTTACGGCTATATTTTTAAGCTTTAATCCAAAAGGCAGAGATGGCCGCAGTGACTCCATTTTAAGAATAAAATCCGGTGAATTAACGGCGTTTTCCAGCCTGCTCTTGACGAGAGCAGAGGGGAAAAGCAGATACAAAAACACTATGGTAATAAATATTCCATAGAGCGTGAATAATAAAACTTTTTTATTTAAAATGTTCACTTTGCTATTTATTCCTTTATCTTCGATTCAATGTTTGAAATGAAGCTATTTGTAACTGCGCGCTTAAATACTCCGGACTTTCTTTCATTTTGTTGATAACAATTTTCTTAATTTTGACTAAATCTGCCGGCGACTCAGCAAAATATAAAAAGTCGGTGAGTTGTTTAATTGTTATTTTATCCAATTTCATATCGATTAGTGATTCCTCAAAGGAAGCGGATTGCGTTCCGCGGGAAGAGTTCATGTATTTGATATTTCTTTTAACGTTTGCCAGAGTTGCTTTTTTCTCCAGATAGGAAAATAAGGTAAAATCGGCACTACGTGCGGACATGGCCCTTTCTATTTCTGCTAATCTTGCCTCCTGCAGGTTAAACTCGTTATCCAGCTTACTTATTTCGGCAAGTTTATTTTGATTTACCTTTATTGCTTTTGTAAGTTTTTCGTTAGCTTCCCCAAAGGGGAAAACAACTGTTTCCAGAAGTAGCGCGATCAAAACAAAGACAGCCGTACCGGCGACAAGATATCGTTGCTTTTTATCTAATTTATTCCAGAAATTTTTGATCATTTAAGTTCAATCCTTAAATCAAAATCAACCTTGCTGCCGTCTTTGGCCAGACTGGTTGAGCCGATGACTACATTCTTAAAATATTTGGATTGCAGAAGCTCATTTTTTATGGAGGAAACATCATCGATATTTTTAGATTGAGCTTTTATCGAAACGGCGGAGTTTTCGTAACTGAAATCGTTGATTACTATATCACGGGAAGTTGAAATTAAACCCGAGACTTCTTTCAGTAAGTCAACCACCGGTACATTTCGTGTGCCTTCAAAAAATCCAAAAGTTTTTTTATTTTCAGCAAGCTTTGTTTGAAGTTGTTGCACGGGGTCAATCATTACCGGTGCTTCCGGGAAATTTTTCTTGAAAAGAAAAGCAATCTGTTTTTTGATGCCGGCAAGGCGCTGGGTTTTTAATCTGTAATCAAGAAACTGATTTAACGCTGCCAGTAAGAAAATTATTCCGGCAACTACCGCCACCCATTTAAACTGTTCTTTAATATTGAAGCCGCCATTTTTTACGGCAAATTCTCCCTGGAGGAAATTAAAAGATTTTCGACCGGCGAAAGCTCTAATTGCCGCGGCACAGGCCGTGTTCATTATTGGCGGAGAGTATTTATGTTCAATATTTTTCTCCATTTCCAATTGCTTTGAACGGATGAGGTCAAGAACTTCCGGCCGAAGCGAAAAAGATTTTTCCAGTTCCTTTTGCAGCGGAACAAACAAAGAACCTCCGCCTGTTATGATAATGTGCGCAGGATCATTTTGAATACTGCCGTTCAATTTCAGATATTCGATGGTGTTTTTAATCTCTGTGCAAAAACGGCGGCAAGCTTCATCAACCTTTGCGCTTTCGGTAGAATATTCGCCTTTGATTTTAAGCTTCTCGGCTTCATCCTTTTCGATGGACAGATCCTGCGCCAGTGCCGCTGTTATTTGATCTCCGCCGAAAGCCAGAGAACGGATTTGAACGATTGCACCGTTTTCATAAAAAACCGCCGCAGTTGAAACAGCTCCAATATCCAGAATAATTCCGCAGGCGGGGGATATTCTATCGGTTAGAACCTGCGCAGCCAGTGCAGTAGAAGAAATATCAATGATGGATACGCTTCCCAGATTCACTTCCACTTTTTCTATCCATTCGCGGACATTTTTCCTGGCCAGCGCGGCGACAAAAAGTCCGTCATTAGGAATCGTCAGGTAATCGGTTACTGCTTCTTCTATGGGAAGAGGGATTAGCGGTTCCAATTCAAAAGCTAATGTTTTTCTGATTTTACTGTCATCGTGAAAAGGCAGGTTGACTTGCCTGAACATTACATCGGTAAGAGGAAGGCAAACGCAACAGGGGATTTTAGAAAAACTTTTGTTTTCCGCAAGTTTTTTCAAGGCCGGTTCGATTCCACCGCAGGCGTTAATATCCAGAGTTTCGGCGGCAAGAATACGGCTTCCGGTCAAGCCTTTCTTTGTCAATAAAACCGCTTTAATTGTGTTTTGGCCGATATCCAGCCCTATTACTGCTTGCGGCATTAATCCTGCCTCCATTTGATTATCTGGAAGGATTTTTGCTGTGATCTTTTTACAACACCGCTTAAGCTTTGTGCCATGTTTTGCATCCTGCCGGTAGAGATAATTTTAAAATAATTGCTTTTTACAGTAATCAGCTCAGATTTAATTGTTATGCCTGCCATAGCGGGAACCTGTTTATACCACTGTGAATTGGACAAATCATTACCCTCTTTCCGGCGGTATTCATCCATTGAATCAGCTAATTCAGCACTGATTTCATCAGAAAGCGTGCGTAAAACCATCCCGGGCGCGGTATTAATATTTATTATCCCGTCGCTGTCTGCGGTAACGTATTCTTTAAGTCCTGGTTTTTCCTTTGTTCCATTGAAGATTTCTTTGGTTATTCCCTTTATCATAAGCAATTCCTCAATGCAATCAAACGGAGCATTTTTCGCTTCATAAGGCTGATCTAAAGATGCGTAGTAGGAAGTTTCGGCTCCATAACCGGTAGGCGAATTATCCGCGTCAATCCAGTCTTTTATGGAATCGACAATTTCGGCGGCTTTTTTTTCATCCAGTCCGAATTCCGGCATGCACAGCAGCCTGATCAGCATTTCTTTAATGTCTGAATTGTATTCATTTCCGTTGACCAGCTTATTAAGAGGAATTTTGCCGGCTTCATCTTCAATTGACGTAATAAAATAACCGTCAGTAAAAAGAGACGCGGATTTTTCGGATAAAAGCTCTGCCTTTGCCCAATCATCACGCAGCGTGTCATAATCGTTTTTAGAATTAGTCAGCAATGCGACAGCTCCATAAAACCCGGACTTGGCAATATAAGTTAGTTTAATTCCGTCGCTGATGTTGGTTGTGTCATAAATTTCAGCGCGTGATGATCTGTTTAATTCGATAACAACAGCCACCAGGATGCTGACGATCAATATTACCGTGATCAGCGCGATTCCGCGATTATCCAATTTTTTTTTCATAGCGTTTATTTCTTTACCGGTAAAAATACCTTCGTCATAAATTTGTATGGTTTTTCTTTGTCCTTTAAATTGGCCAGTACCAGTTCTATTTTTACAGATGCAGGAGCTTTGCCTTTTTGTTCGTTTAGTGACGAAGAATCCCATGACTCTAATTCATTGCCTGTGGAGTCGTAAAACTTTAATTTCCAGGAATCGATATTGCGGCAAATCACAAATTCTCCGGCCTGGTTGCTTTCTTTTTCCGGTTTAGTGCCGGCAACGTCCGATCTCCATAGCGAGAAGGTGTCTCCACCTTCATCCTCTTGCACATAGTAGCTGATAGTTGCCGGACGCCCTTCTTCATCATTTTCGCTGAAAGCCAGGTGAGAAGCGGACCAGAAAGAAAGATAATAAAACTCCCTGTTGTTTAATGGTCTTTTCTCCGCGCGAAAGTCAAAAGAACCGGCGTTGGTCTGCAGAGACGATAAATCCTTAATCATCCTGTTCATTGATGTGCGGGCCATCTTGTAAATATTATTTTCTTCTTCCATCTGATTCGAAGTTTTCATTATGCCGCTGTAGGAGACATAAACAGTGGTCATGACGAGACCTAATATAAAGATAGCGATGAGGATCTCGACCAGCGTAAATGCCCGGCAGGGCTGTTGAAAAATGCCCCCGGTGTTCGAGACTGTGTCGCGATAGTGAAAGCTGTCATTCCGAACGTATGTGAGGA
>AWGX01000676.1 GCA_000495415.1 Smithella sp. ME-1
ACTGGAAAGATGCCGCAAGCTGCCGGGATTTACCGGAATGCTCATTGACGAACTGGCCAAAGGAGTTGAATTGATTATCGGGGCGAAAAACGATGTTCAATTCGGCCCCATGATTCTTCTTGGTTTCGGCGGTGTGGGTGTTGAAATATACAAAGATATTTCCTTACGTATGGCGCCTCTGAATAAAGACGATGTGGAAAGCATGATGAAGGAGTTGAAAGCTTACCCGCTGCTGAAGGGCTACCGCGGTTCGAAACCTGTAAACATCACGGCTGTCCAAAAAACAATGATTCGTTTTTCTACCTTAATGATGGAGATTAAAGACTATTTCAAATCGGTGGATTTAAATCCGGTTATGTGTGACGAGAAGTCGT
>AWGX01000677.1 GCA_000495415.1 Smithella sp. ME-1
AAGTCCCTTGATAATCCGCGTTTTAATTTTATGGAAGGTGATATTGCCATCAATCGGGAATGGATTGAACTGCAGATTAAAAAATGCGATGTTGTCATGCCTCTTGTAGCTATTGCTACCCCGAAACTATACGTGGAAGATCCCATTGCTGTTTACAATCTTGATTTTGAGATGAACGTGGATATCATCAAGAAATGTGTCAAGTATCACAAGCGGGTTGTTTTTCCATCTACTTCGGAAGTATACGGAGCTTGTAATGATCGTGAATTCAAAGAAGATGAAAGCTTTCTGGTTGTAGGTCCCATCAACAAGGAACGCTGGATATATTCCTGCTGCAAACAACTTCTTGACCGCGTGATTTATGCCTATGGTACGAGAGGTCATTTGGAATTCACACTATTCAGGCCTTTCAACTGGGTAGGCCCGCGGTTGGATTCTCTGGATACCGCCAAAGAAGGTAGTTCCCGCGTTGTTACCCAATTCATCGCTGAGTTATTCATGAAGAGACCGATCAATCTTGTTGATGGTGGAAGGCAGAAACGCTGTTTCACTTACGTTGATGACGGAATCGACGCGCTCATGAAGATACTGGAAAACAAAAACGATGCCTGCAAGAATCAGATTATTAATATAGGTAACCCGAGAAACGAATGTTCCATAAAAGAACTGGCTCAGATATTGAAGAAACTATTTAAGCAACACCCTGATCATGTAAAAGATAAAACTTATTCGGAAATTGTCGATACTTCAGCGGATACCTTTTATGGCAAGGGTTATCAGGATATTTATACACGCAAGCCCAATATTGAAAAAGCCAGAAAGCTTTTGAACTGGGAGCCGAAAGTAGGCATGGAAGAATCACTGAAGCTGACGCTTAATTCGTTTCTTAAAGAAAACAAGAAAGCCAAAATATAATTTTTGTCATTCCGGCGAATCCGGCATGCGCCGGAGTAAACGGCCGGAATCCAGTTTTTTATATTATGGATACCGGCTTCCCGATCAGGTTGAGGAACGGTTAACTTCCCTCTCTCTTGAGGGGAGAGGGGTAGGGAGAGGGTGA
>AWGX01000678.1 GCA_000495415.1 Smithella sp. ME-1
TTTAAGATTCCTCATCCCGACTCGCCGAGATTCGGAATGACAGACAAAGGAGAGTGGTTGGTTCGCAATGATAAGAAGGAAATAGAATACAGGTTAGTGTGTAAGGTAGGTTAATGAAAGTAAAGGCAGAAGGAGATTTTGGCGAGTGGATAACTATTGGAGGAAATCAGCTTTATCCGGGTTATATAATTAAAGGTAGGAAGCGGCACATGATGATTGATGCCGGAATGAACCTGATTGGTCCGGCATATGTTGCTTCGCTGGAAAAAATATTCGGGGATAAAAACGCTCTGGATTATGTTTTTGCCACCCATTCCCATTTCGACCACGTGGGTTCTATTCCTTATCTCAAAAGAAAGCTGTCTCATCTTCAGATCGGCGCGTTTGAAAGAGTCGGAACTTTGATGAAAAAGAAATCCGTCCTCGATCTGATGACTTCCTTAAGTGAACTTCAAAGAGGAATTTATCAGAATATCGTTGGGGAAGAAGATGTCCGTATCGAACCGGTAGATTTTGAGTTCAATCTCAAAGAAGGAGACAGTTTTGATCTCGGTGGTGTGACTTGCGAAGTTTACGAAGTGCCGGGGCATACCGGCGACTCGCTGGCGTTTTTCGTCCCGGAAATCCGGGCACTCTTTGCGGGTGAAGCCTGTGGCCTTCCGGAAGGTGATAAAGACAGCCACGTAAAAACCGAGTTCTTATCCTCTTATGACGATTACGTTGCATCGTTGGAAAAGCTCATCAAGCTTCAACCACAACTTATCGGCATGGCTCACTTGTGGGTTTTTACAGGTGATGATGCTACCGATTTTTTGCAACGCGCCCTGGACGCAGCCCCCAAATATCGAAAGCTGATCGAGAAGTATCTCGATGCCGCAAATGGCGATGTTGATGATGCTATAAAAATCATGGCCCGCAAGGAATATGATGAAAAGCTGAAAATTGCCCAGCCCAGAGAATCCTATATCGAAAATTTGAAAGCACAGGTGCGGCACGTGGCGACGCAGATGGCAGAAGATTAGAGGATTGTAAGAAACAGTGAAGGGTGAAGTACCGCATTTGTCATTCC
>AWGX01000679.1 GCA_000495415.1 Smithella sp. ME-1
CGCGGTCAAAAATAAAATCTAAATTTTTCAGAAAATTTTTAACATTAAATATTGCCGTTAATTCTTTTTTCTTCAGATATTTGGTGACCACGGAATCTCTTTCCAGCAAATCTTTAAACTCTCCTTCTTCCTTCCATGATTTCATCGCGTTACGCTGTACGATGGCATAAGCTTCCTCTCTCGTTGTACCCTTTTCAATAAGCGCCAGCAGAACCATTTGCGAAAAAATAACACCATGAGTCATGTTCAGATTATGAAGCATTTTATCGGGATAAATTAAAAGTTTGTCCATCATATTTGTAAATCTGTTCAGCATAAAATCAAGGACGATTGTGGCATCCGGGCCGATTACTCTTTCCACGGAAGAATGGCTGATGTCCCGTTCATGCCAGAGAGCAATATCTTCCAGAGAAGCGACAGCATAGGAGCGCACCAATCTTGCAAGTCCGGAGATATTTTCCGAGAGAACCGGATTGCGCTTATGCGGCATCGCGGAAGAACCTTTCTGCCCTTCTGAGAAATATTCTTCGGCTTCTCTAACCTCGGTTCTTTGCAAAAGCCTTATTTCCTGGGCAAATTTATCCAATGAAGACGCAATAATAGCAAGTGCCGTAAAGAATTCCGCATGGCGGTCACGCTGTACAATTTGAGAAGATACCGGCGCCGGCTTCAAACCTAGCTTACCGCATACATATTCTTCCACAAAGGGATCGATAAAAGAAAATGTGCCAACCGCGCCGGATATTTTTCCGCAGCTGATGGATTCTTTGGCCCGGACAAGACGTTGACGATTGCGTCGCATCTCCTGATACCATAAGGCCAATTTCAAACCAAACGTAATCGGTTCTGCGTGAATCCCGTGTGACCGTCCAATCATTAAAGTTTCTTTATTTTCAAAGGCCCGCCTTTTCAAAACAGCCAATAAATTATCAACATCTGCCAGTAATATTTCAGCCGCTTCTTTCAATTGAACAGCGAGTGACGTATCCAGAACGTCTGAAGAAGTCAAACCCATATGAATAAAACGTCCGTCTTCGCCGACCTTCTCCGTCAGAGAAGTTAAGAAAGCAATTACATCATGTTTTGTAACCTTTTCAATTTCATCTATTCGTTCTACGTTTATCGATACATTATCTTTTATATTTTTAAGCGCACTTTTTGGTACCTTGCCCAGCTTGGCCATGGCCTCACAAGCTAATATTTCCACATCCAGCCACTTTTGATATTTGTTTTCCGGGCTCCAAATCTTTGCCATTTTTTCTCTGGAATATCTTGGTATCACTTTTTTCTCCTTAATTACTGTTTTACCTACATATGGGGGTTATTATTACTAATTCTACAAATCAGTCAAGAATTAATATAAATTGACTATTTTATAATTTGACAAATAAAAACAAAAAGTTTATTGCTCTCCGGTCTGAGGCAATTGAGGAATAAAAATTTATGCATGAATCACAGACCAAAGAGCAATACAATTTTTTAGAAGAAATATTTAATAGTGTAAGCCACGGAATCGGAGCATTAATCAGTATAAGCGGATTGGTCCTTTTAGTAGTCTTCTCCGCCATGCACGGCAATTTAAATCACATCATAAGTTGTACGATTTTTGGAGTTTCGCTTGTTTTACTTTACACGGCTTCAACTCTATATCACAGTTTTCAGAAGCCAAATTTAAAACACATATTCAAAATATTCGATCATTCATGTATTTATATCCTAATCGCCGGAACTTATACTCCCTTTCT
>AWGX01000680.1 GCA_000495415.1 Smithella sp. ME-1
TTATCTGGATAAATGTCCCGGTACACCACTCGGAGTGAAGGTGGATAAAGACGGTTGCCCGCCGGATACAGATAAAGACGGTGTTCCTGATTATCTTGATAAATGCCCGAATACACCTCTCGGCGCAAAGGTAGATAAAGACGGCTGTATGCGTGAAAAGATAACCAAAACTCTTAATGTGCAGTTCGATACGGCAAAATACGATATTAAGCCGAAGTATCATGATAATATTAAAGAGGTGGCTGATTTTATGAAGACGTAT
>AWGX01000681.1 GCA_000495415.1 Smithella sp. ME-1
CATGCGGGACTTCGAAATGACACAGAGATTTAGAATTGGAATAATTTTTCAGGAAACTGATTCATGCTTAAAGTAATTACAGAACAGGCGGCTATTAAAAAGCATGCCGGACAATTCAATAAAAAATTCAAGCCATTTATTGATGAAGAAATAAAAGTAAAGCTTGGACATCAGGGCGCAAGTTTCCCTGCGAAAGTATTATGGTCAAGCAGCCTGGACATCTGGAAGTTCTCGCGCGCTGTAAAAGATGTCCGGTATTGGAACGCCTTTGGTGTGGAAAAACCCGGAACGTCAGGAGTGCTTTCCATAGCTTCCGAAATTAATTTCCCCTGGGCTCAAATAGATCGAAAAACAGGTGGTGCATTTGCTCAGGATTCGTGGGGCAATGTTTTTGTTGTTCACCGGGGGAAAATCGGTGGCGGAAGAAAAGGCGTAGGTAAATCTCTCTTCGAACAAAGTTATCGAGGTGTCTGGTCTTTTATGGAGGATGGAGCTTCCATCAGCCAGGTGGCCGTGATCGGCCATCTGGCTTCCAGTCGCTTTGCTTTGCAGGTGGCGCAATTTGTGAAAAAAATAGAAATAATGAAGTTGTCGGCTGCCGAATCAACACAAACAGAAATGGATTTTTCGGAGATAACTTTTCGTGAAGACTTGATAGGAAGCGAAACATCCCTGTCCGAAGATGAGATAATTTCTGCATGCGATCATGACCTTGTTGTAAGCGAATTGGCTGTACTTCTTCAACGGCAGAAAATTAAAATAGGAAATGATATGGAAAATGAACTTTTTACAGTTGATTCATCCGAAAACAGGATTTCTCATATTTTTGAAATTGTAACCGATGCAAAAGAAAAAAACATACTGGCTGCCGCAGGCAAATTACTTTTACAAACATCCGCTGCTGCCGTAAATCCTCTCCCTGTTTTAGTTCTACCGGAAGAAAAAATAAATCAATATGAGACGGAATTAAGAAGAATCAATATCTCTGTTATCGGTTTTTACTGGCGGGAAGAAAACGCTGTTTTTTCAGGCTTGGAGAAAATCAGGTTTGAGTAATGTCCTGAACGTAAGGCTCTGAAATTTTCCTGCAATCAAAAATAATTCTATTCCCGTGCGGGGAATTTCTGTAAGTCATGCGTTATATCTTCTATCGGGGTTTCTCTATCCAGAGCTTCCCGTTCTTCTTCGAAATCAGCAAACTCACGGGCGATATTTCTGAATTGTTCTTGAATTTCAATAAAAGCATCTACCATATCAGGATCAAAGTGAGTACCACGGCCTTTTTTAATGATTTCCACAGCCAGGGCATGCGAAAAAGGTGGTTTGTAAACTCTTTTACTGGTCAGAGCATCATAAACATCGGCCAAAGCCATAAGTCTGCCGCTGATAGGAATTGCATCTCCTTTTAAACCTTTTGGAAAGCCTGAGCCATCCCATTTCTCCTGATGGGAGAGAGCTATTTCTGCGGCAACTGTCAGAAAAGAATTCTTGCCGAGTTTACTAACGGAAGATTCAATTACTTCATAACCGATAGTAGTATGAGTCTTCATAATTTCGACTTCTTTCTCAGTCAACTTTGTCGGTTTTAGTAAAATATTATCAGGAATGGCCACTTTGCCGATGTCATGCAGAGGCGCAGACTTGTATAACATGTCAATGTTTTCGTCACTTAGAAATTGTTTGTACTTGTCATGCTTTTTGAGGTGCTCTGCCAGTAATTTTACATACGTCCTCGTTCTCTTGATATGTCCACCGGTTTCTTTGTCGCGATATTCGGCCAAATTTGCCATGCTTTCAATGGTTACATCCTGAGTCAGAAGCAGTTCAGTCATGCCGGAGAGCATTTTTCTTTCTTCCAACCGGTGTTTTAGAAGAGTTAGGAACATGTAATTACAGACAACAGCTGTAATCGGAAATATCGTTCCTACAAACAAGCCAGTACGAAAGAAAACCTGTTGTGTTGTCAGCCATAACCCGACAACAAAGATTAACATAACAATAAAAACAAAAGCAGCACTTCTGAAAGCAATAAAAAGGCTTAATATTATACCCGAACCTAAAATAAGCATCATTATTACACCATTGGACCAATCGGGTATTGAAATGAAATCACCTCTTATTAGATTATCAACAACTGTAGCATGTACTTCTACGCCGGGTAAAATCTGACCAAAAGGTGTATTAAGCAATTCTTTCAGACCGATTGCCGAGGTGCCGACCAAAACTATCTTCCCCCGTAGACGTTCTGAAGAAACGTTTCGATTCAAAATGTCGGCTGCCGACACATATTCATATTTGTTCTCCGAGTTTCTGAACTTGATTAGCATTTGACCATGCTCATCAACAGGCATAGACGTTCCCTTGTAATTGATTGATTGCAGGGTATTTCCGTCTTTTTTTAGAATAAGATTATCAAGATTTTTAATTTTCAAAACTGTGGCAAGCGCGAGACTGGGATACACGTTTTCGTTATATTGAATAAGCATCGGAAGGCGCCTTAGCATTCCATCCGGATCAGGGCTGAAATTAATAAAACCTGATGAATCAACCTTTTCTGAAAACATCTTTAAATTGCATAAGACACCAATACCTCCCGGAAGACAGGTATTTTTCACCTGTTGGCTAACATTTTGAATAAAGGAAACCTTGACCGGATGTAAAACGCATTGTTCCGAACTTCTTTCACTACTGTTAAATTGAAATCTATTACCCAGGACAAATGGTCCGCCTGCCAATGTTTTAGCAAGAATTTGGTCGTTATCACTTAAAGCATCAGGCAGCTTATCCATAGTTATCTTTAATTTATAAGTGTCTCCGAGATCTTTAAGCAGTTTTTTTGCAGACGTCCTGTCGGGTTCGGGAAAAAACATGTCGAGACCGATTACCACCGGCTTCATGGCCGCTATCTTATCAAATAGCTCGGCGACTCTGTAACGAGGCCAGGGCCATTGCCCATACCGATTCAGACTTTTTTCATCAACATCAACGATTACTAACTTTTTACTGGCGTGATTGTTCGGGAATTTTTTCAGAAGAAGGTCGTAGTTCATAAAATCAAGCCGTTGCATCAGAGTTGGTTTGAAGAAAAAGAGAGCTGCAAAAACAAGAGTCCACACAACGCCCCAGATGAAGATACGGCGGCTTTCCGATCCCGCGCTGGCGATAGAATTTGCGGCGTACGAAGTTGAAAGTTTACTCGAATCTTTTTTCATGAATAATCCCGCAGTGTCAACAGAAGTTATTATCTTATCGTTATTTCTACCCTGCGGTTTCTAGGTTCAGCAACTTCATCAGCAGTTTTAATGAGAGGATTACCTTCCCCGTGTGAAGTAACAGTTATATTGGCAGGAATTGCGCCGTTAGCCACCAGTATTTTGTATGTTGCCTGAGCCCTTTCCAAAGATAATTTGTAGTTATATTCGTTTTCACCAACAGTGTCGGTGTGCCCCGAAATAACAATATCAGTTGAACTCCTGCTTTGTATAGCTTGAAAAATTTTCGGCAGAACAGTCTTAGACTTATCAGTCAGTTCATCCGAGCCTTCTAAGAAATAAAGGATGACTGTGATTGGCTGAAGCGGTTGAGCGGCCAGAGCATCGGAAAAGGTATCCTGAATTTCTTTATCGCCGAGAGTTGTTACTTTACCAGGTGATGTTTTTTGGTCTATAACCTTTACGGACTGATTCTTTTCATTCAAAATCTGCTGTCCGCCTTCATTCGTAACTGACAATTGTCCTACATTGCCATCTGGATCAGGAATTAAGATAACCATGCTTCTGGCTCCACATCCGGCTAAAACCAGAACAAAACCTAAACATAAAAATGTTTTAATAAAATCCTTCATGTAGTCCTCCTTTGCCATGATTGTCTGACCAATTAACAACTCATGAAAAAAGTCTTGTTTCAACCAGCAGAGACTGAGATTATCTGCAGCAATCCACCTGAACTAAGAAATGTGTGCCACGAATGCCTATTGTTGCATCGGGAGTTTGGAATTTCACCGATTCCGGAGATTGCCTTCCGATAATTCCTGAAAGATAGGAGGCCGTGCCTTTGGCCATCCTGGCGATCATCGAGAATAGGCCTTTTTCGGGGGCAAAAACATACTTGTCTATTAGAATTTCACTGTCAGGACCAAGGGATAGAATAGAATTGTCCTCGAAGATAATGCCTACAGAGCTTGCCATGCCGGTACGTATAGTATCATTTTGGAAAAGTTTATCACCGATAGCGAGGGGAATTTGTTTGCCGCTGCGAATTACAACAACATCACCTTTGCTTGTTTTTGTTTTTCCTATTGGCGATTCTTCTCCCATGGCAAGGCATGGCAGCAGAATGGTCATGATGAGAAAGAGGGTACGCAGTCGTTTCATAGGTAAACTCCTTTCTTGTTAAAGTTGTGGGTTACCCATATTTCGTGCGAGCATTTAACGCACGAACCCTGTTTTTCTTATTTAGTATTGGTAATAATAACACAAGTCGTTTATAAAAATCCATCTTTTTTCAGTTAGTTATCTCTCTGTTGCTTTATTACAGTACAGATAGCGCAGATTTAATTTCTAAGTTTAATTATTAATTGGACGATAATTTTAATCGTGAACGTGATGTTTTGCAGTGTTGCAGAGAAGTTTTGCTTCATTGCAGGAATTGGATTCAAATTGCAAAATCGGGTGATTAATTTTGAATTTCTCATAAAGAGTATGTCTTATTTTCTCCGCCAGTTCATCTACAGCACTTAACCTTTGATCCGGCAATGTGATGTGTACAGCCAGGGCAATATTTTCAGCAGACGGATTCCAGACATGCAGATCATGAATTTCTTTGATACCATCGATTGATTCCAGAGATTTTTGAATATCGGATAAATCTATGCCCGGTGGTGTAGCGTTCATTAGAATAAGAACGCTGTCTTTTATAAGGCTCCAACCACTGAATAATATCATAGTGACGATCAGCCATGAAAATACAGGATCAAGCCAGAACCATGGCTTGTAAAGCCAGACAAATCCCAATATTGCAACAACCAGAGAGGTGGCAGCATCACTGAGCATGTGCAGAAAGGCGCTTTTCATGTTCAGATTTGTTTTTGAACCGGTATGCAGCATCAGAGCGGAAATAGAATTACCGGCAAATCCCAAAAGAGCAATCCAGATAACAAATTGTCCCGCAATCGGCTGAGGATTTCGGAATCTATACCAGGCCTCTATCGCGATATAAACGCCTGCACCATACAGCAGAGCGACGCTAATTAACGTAGCAAATATTTCCACGCGCTTGAAACCGAAGGTGTGTTTATGAGTAGGACCACGTTTGCCCAGAAGCAAGGCAGCGTAGTTAATAACGAGAGAAACAAAATCACTTAAATTATGCAGGGCATCGCTGATGAGCGCCATACTACCGGAGACAATACCGCCGTAAATCTGTACTACCGGAATAATCAGATTCATAAACATGGAGACAATTAAGCGCTTGCCCCATGATGCTTCTGCGCGTTTGTGATGGTTGTGCTCGTGTGTGGACAAGGTTCCTCTTTCATAAAGCTGGTATTTACCAGTAATCCTAGCATATTTCACAACCTATTAAAATCTGCATTAATGGTTGGTACTGTAATTATTATAAATATTTCTATTGACAAAACAATGGAGTATAATTATATGTAAGCAAACTGACACTTAGAGCGTTATTATGAAAAAAGACATTTGCTCCATAATAATTATCAACATTATAATTAGCTTCTGCATAGGAGGCCGGGGCGCGGTATAGTATTATTTATAAATAAGCAAAATTCAAATCCGCTGCCAGGCAAACCCGGCAGCGGATTTTTTTTGAAGGAGAAGGGGAAATGAAAAATAAAGTACTGGTTTACGACACAACTTTACGGGATGGTACGCAGGGTGAGCAGACAAATTTTTCGGCTGAGGAAAAACTGCGCATTGCTCAGCGTCTTGACGATATTCATTTTCACTATATTGAGGGCGGTTGGCCCGGTTCCAATCCCAAGGATATGCGTTTTTTTGAAATGGCCAAAAGCATTAAGTTCAAAAACTCGCGTCTGACTGCGTTTGGCAGTACGCGCCGCGCTCATACCAAGACGGAATCGTGTCCGAATCTCAAGGCTTTAATCAAAGCGGGGACCACCGCTTGCGCTATTGTCGGGAAATCATGGGATTTGCACGTCACCGACATTCTGAAAACAGACCTTGACGAAAATCTGGCGATGATTGCCGATTCCATCGAATATCTGAAATCGCTGGGCAGGGAAGTGCTCTTTGACGCCGAGCACTTTTTCGACGGTTATAAAAATAATCCGCGTTACACGACCAAAGTGGTGAAAACGGCGCTAGCCGCCGGAGCGGATTTTATTGTTCTTTGCGATACCAACGGCGGCTCTCTGCCTCATGAAATCTGTACTATCGTGAAAAGAATATCCGCTCATGTTCCTTTGGAAAAGATGGCAATTCATACACACAATGACGGAGGGCTTGCCGTGGCGAATTCCATTGCCGCCGTGCAGAAAGGCGTAGTCATGGTTCAGGGCACGGTCAATGGTTACGGTGAAAGATGCGGAAATGCCGATTTGATTACACTCATTGCCAATTTGCAATTAAAGCTAGGCAAAAAATGTCTGCCGCCGGAATCAATCAGGCAACTAACCAATTTATCTCATTACGTAAGTGATGTGGCCAATGTGCCACCGCTTAATTCGCGTCCATTTGTCGGACGCAGCGCCTTTGCACATAAAGGCGGTGTGCATGTCAGCGGCATCGTCAAAAACTCCGTTGCCTATGAGCATATCCAGCCGGAGCTGGTCGGCAACCACCGGCGCGTTCTGGTTTCCGAACTGGCGGGAAAGAGCAATGTGGAATATAAAGCAAAGGAACTGGGCATCGATATTACTAAAGATGACGCAATCAGTAAAAAGATAGTACATGAGGTCAAGCTTATGGAAGACCGCGGTTTTCAGTTCGATGCCGCCGACGGCTCGCTTTCTCTGCTGATGAAGAAAGCTATCGGTGAATTTGTCGAACCGTTTAATCTGGAAACCTTCAGCGTGATTACTTCACGAAGTGAAAATAACCCGTGCCTTTCTCAGGCGACTATTAAAATATCGGTTGCCGGTGAGGAGGAATTGACCGCCGCGGAAGGCAATGGTCCGGTAAACGCTTTGGACCAGGCCCTGCGCAAAGCACTGACCAAGTTTTATCCGCAAATCAAGGAAATGCATCTGGTTGATTTCAAGGTGCGCACGCTGGAAGGTTCGGAAGGCACCGCCGCGGGTGTCCGGGTGCTTGTGGATTCGACGGACGGCGAGGAATTCTGGAGTACCATCGGTGTTTCCGAAAATATTATCGAGGCCAGTTGGCAGGCTTTGGTTGACAGTATTGAATACAAATTGAGCAAGGAGGAAAACCTTAATCTAAAATAACAACAGGAATAATCTTTGGTTTCCTGCAAAGCTCTCGTTGCGAAAGAATCATTTTTGGTATATGACCTTCATGAAAGTTGGTAAAATTACAGGAAATTAGAAGATGTTGCTATCGATTAACAGTCTGAATCCGCAAATGCGGCTAATAAAAAAAGCCGCGGATGTCCTGCGTGAGGGAGGAATAGTAATTTATCCGACGGACACGGTTTACGGATTAGGCTGTGATTTATCAAATAAAAAAGGTATTGAAAAAATTTACGAGTTAAAAAGACGAAACAGAAAACAACCGTTGAGTTTTGTCTGCTCGGATCTAAAACATATTAGTCAGTACGCCAAAGTTACCGACTACGCGTATAAAACAATGAAAAGACTGTTACCGGGAGCTTATACTTTCATTCTGGAAGCGTCACGTCTGGTGCCGAAAATTATTTTGCCGAAAAGGTCAACGACAGGAATAAGGGTGCCCGACAATCAGATTTGCCTGACTTTGGTCAAGGAACTGGGTCAGCCGATAATCAGCACCAGTGTGAAAACAGAACAAGGTGAAACATTAGGCGATCCCTCTGTTATTAAAGAATATTTCGGCAAGACAGTTGACTTAATTATTGATGGTGGTATTATTGTACCGCAACCATCCAGTGTTATCAGCCTTGTGGGCGACAACATAGAAATTATAAGAATAGGAAAAGGCGATATAAGCGCCTTTCTATAAATACAACAGGTCGCGCGGATATTTGTGAATAGACACACAAAAAGTCTATTGCAGCATGGATAAGATTGAGAATATCGGCGACTAAAAAGGACATTTATGAAACACACGATGCTCGTTAACGCTGTTCATAAAGAACAGATGCGGATGGCTACGGTTAACGAAAAGGGTATTCTTGTTGATTTCAACATTGAAATGCCGACAAGGGAACCAATTACCGGTAATATTTATAAAGGTAAGGTTCTTAAAGTTGAGCGCGGCCTTCAGGCAGCCTTTGTTGATTACGGAGGCTCTAAAGATGGTTTTCTTCCAATTAAAGATGTCGGTTCTGAATATTTAACCCAACAAGAAAATGGCCAGGATCATGGCAAGCCTGTTCTGAAGGTCGGACAGGAAATAATAGTTCAGGCCGTTAGAGAAGCGATTGGCAATAAAGGAGCCCTCCTTACCTCTTATGTTTCTCTTCCCGGCAGATATATGGTTCTGCTTCCCAACAAACCCGGCAGCGGCATTTCCCGCAAAGTTGAAGATGAAGAAGACCGGCAGAAAATAAAAAATATAATGAAGCAAATTAAAATCCCTGAGAATATGGGATTTATTGTCAGAACGGCCGGTTTCAACCGGACAAAGCAGGAAATTGCCCGTGACTATCAACATCTCGTGCGTCTTTGGAAAGAAATCAATAAAAAAGCAAACAGTCTTAATAAAACTTCCATGATTTATCAGGAAACAGATTTCGGCGTACGCAGTTTACGCGATTACCTTACTTCGGAAATTGATGAAATTCTGGTTGATGATCCGGAGACTTTTCGCAAAATGCGGGCTTATTTGAGAGCTATTTCTCCACGTTATATAAAAATACTCAAACATTACAAAGAAAAAACACCTCTTTTTGACAATTATAAATTAGAAGATCAAATACGCGTTATCTATCAGGAACGTGTAGAGCTTAAATCCGGAGGACACATTGTTATAAATCCGACAGAAGCTATGATTACGATTGATGTTAATTCCGGACGCGCTTCCAATAAGAAAAATATTGAAGAGACAGCTTTTAAAACAAACATTGAAGCCAGCGAGGAAATTGCCAGACAATTGCGGTTACGCGACTTAGGTGGATTGATTGTCATCGATTTTATTGACATGATGGATAAAAAACACATTGCCGAAGTGGAGAAATCTTTCAAAACAGCTCTTAGTATAGATAAAGCAAGAATTCAGCTCTCGAGAATTTCCAAATTCGGGATACTCGAATTATCACGGCAAAAGAAACAGTCGACAATTCAGGAAATCAGTTACACGAAATGTCCTTTCTGTAAGGGCAGCGGTTTGCGTCAATCTCTGGAAGCTGCGGCGCTGGGAGCTTTTCGTAAGATTGAATCAGAGGCCGTTAAGGGAATTTGTTCTGAATTGAAAATAATCTTACCGCATGAAATCGCCGATTATATTCTCAACCGGAAAAGAAGCGAATTGTTGGATTTAGAGTTGGAGTTCGATGTTGCTTTGAATATTGCCGGCAGTGCGGAAATAGCCTGGGATAAGGTAACCATACAGCAAATAGCCAAAGAGCATGTTGATGATCAGGACCATACGGAAGAAATAAAGGACGCGGAAGCTCAAGAGGCTTCGAGATCAATTGTTGAGGAAAAAGTCTCAGTAAACGGAGAAAAGCGCACTAAAAAGAAAAACCGCCGGAGACCACGGCACAAGAAGAGAAAACCGATGGAATCGTCAACGGAAACTTCTCCGGCAATGAATGGTGCATCTGCGATTGTTCAGGAAGTTCTAGGGGAAGATAATTTGCCGGCAGCGGAAAATACTCCGGCGAAATCCAGTCCCTTTATTATTGAACCGGCTAAGCCTGAAAAAGATATTGTTAATACAAGACCTGATGAGCAGAAAAATAATATTAGTGAACCAGACGCAAACAGAAAAGATGAAGAGTAGCAAATAAAATCGTCATTATTTGCCGCGGGCTAATTCTCTTGATCGCTTTGTTGCTGCTTCAACGGCAGAAGAAATTATCTTGCGGATTTCTTTTTCTTCCATCACCTTCAATCCGGCGGCGGTAGTGCCACCCGGTGATGTTACCATTTCCCTCAAATGTGACGGTTCTTTATCGCTTTCCAGGCAAAGGCGAGCGGCTCCCAGCATGGTTTGCACCGCCAGTTTTTTAGACAGATCACGGGACAAGCCGGTTTTAAAACCGGCTTCAATCAATGCTTCGATAATCAGAAAAAAATAGGCGGGGCCGCTTCCGCTCAAGGCGGTTATGGCATCCATCAGTTTTTCCTCAACCTCGTGGCTGACGCCCACAGCGTCAAAAATAGCGCGTGTAAGTTTGACATCACCGGCTTTTGCATAACGGCCTGCGGCGACAGCTGCCGTTCCTTCTCCCACGAGAGCCGGCGTGTTGGGCATTACTCTTACAACCCTCACGCCTTTAGCCAAAGATTTTTCAATAAAATTTGTTGTGATTCCTGCGGCAATGGAAATCACGATTTTTGATTTATTAACAACTGTACTTATTCCCTGAAGAGTCGAAATCATATTTTGCGGTTTGACGGCTAGAATAACTATGTCCGACACTTTTACGGCTTTTTTATTATCAGGAGAAACCTTTACCTTCAGAGATGAACGTAGAGAATCAAGTCTTGCAGCATCAATATCCGTAACAGTTATATCTTTGGCCGGGATAATTTTATGAGCGATTAAACCCTGGGCAATGATGCTTCCCATTTTTCCGCCACCGATAATTGCTGTTTTTTTACCTTTAAGCATGTTTTAACCTCCGACGTTGTTAATACGCTTTGCAATTTATCTTTCAACACTATTTAATGATCAATAATTTTCGGTTTGGAATTTAATGGAGGGTTATCCATCACCAAACTTTGTGAAAAATGGTAATTAAACCTGATGCTATGGCGTATTGCCTTTGCAGTGCGAATTTCCTTTCCCACGAGACGTGGCTTTTTCTTGTATCAATATGTCTTTTTCATTAAAGGTAAGTTCATAAAAAAAATCACCTTCGCCACAGTTGTAAGTCCATATGTCTATTTCCTTAATGCATATCCCCGTTTCCGGGTGGCGGCTTTCGCATTTTTGTTTTTTTGAAGCAGGTTCTCCGCAAGTAACCAATACTTGAGATTCGCTATCACCTGTTGAGACGAGTCCTAATCCGCAGCGGAATGTCCATCCGTTACCGGCAATTATAAATATTCCTAAAATTATAGCGAATAAAAAAAATAAATTTCGCATAATAATTCATCCTCTCATGATTTAAAGATTTGTCTTTTATTAATATGTGACCTGTCCATTAGGCTTTCTATCACAAATCAAGCCAGAGTTCAGCAGTTTTTAATAATTACCGATTAAAATGTTGTATGAATTGGCAAAATAAAAAAACAATATTATAGGAAGGAATGTTGTTTTTTGATTATCAACGAATTCTTCGCATACTTTTCTTTAATTGCATTAAAAATCGCTTTTGTGATACTTAGTTTTCAGGAGAAAATGTATGCTGAAACAATTTGACATTGATTCTGCAAAAATTGCCTGCTGGGTAAACAACAACGACAAACAAAACATTTTTTTTATTCACGGTTCCGGCAGCGATCATACAGCCTGGTCACATCAATATGCACGATTGAATAAAAAATATAATATCGTTGCTGTTGATCTTCCGGGGCATGGTTCATCCAGCGGTGGTGGAGAAGCAGACGTAGGAAGTTACTGCCTTTGGATAAAAAAATTACTAAATATTCTTGATTTGAAAAATACTGTCCTGGTAGGACATTCACTTGGTGCGGCTGTAGCGCTGAGGTTTTCCCTTGATTATCCGCAATATCTCGCAGGAATTGTTTTGATTGGTGCTGGAATAAAAATGCCGGTTAATCCTTTTATGTTGGAATTTTTAAAAACAAATCCGGCAGAGATACCGCCAGAAATATTAGACTTAATGTGCAAGTTTTCGCTGGCCAAGGAAAACCGCGTCAAATTATCTGATCCATTGCGAAAAAGTCTTTCTCAATCAAGTGTTAAAGTTTTATATGGTGATCTCTCGGCCTGCAATGATTTGGACTTGACTGAGGAAATATGTAAAATCAACATGCCCGCTCTTATCGTTTGCGGAGCAGAAGATAAAATGACGCCAGCTGATTTTTCCCGTCAACTTGCCGCGTGTATTAATGGAGCAAAGCTGGAAATAATTGATGGTGCCGGTCACATGGTTATGTTGGAAAAACCGGACGAATTTAATGTGTCTCTGGATAAATTCGCCGCGTTAATTTCAGCCGTAAATTCCGGTGAAGGTTGATATTGAATTAGTGAGGGTCTTATGTTTGTTTTAAAGTACATGATTTTGGCGCTGGCTGAAATAATAGATATTGTTTTATTGAGTTATATGATTATCATATTCGCCCGTGCGGTAATCTCGTGGGTTAATCCCGATCCCTATAATCAAATTGTAGTTTTTTTATATCGCATTACTGAACCTGTTCTTGGACATATTCGTCGAATATTGCCTATGCGTAATTTAGGGATTGATTTATCACCTGTTATAGTCATCCTGGTAATTATTTTTCTGCGGCTGTTTTTGATACCGACAATGCGACATCTGGCCCAGCTTATTTAATATCCCGCGAAAAGGAAGCTTTAAATTGACCGGCATGGTTCAGGTACGAGAATCAAAAAAAGGCCTGACTTTTGATATTCAGGTGATTCCGCACGCTTCCCGTGCGGAAATCGTTTGTATTCAGGATGGCGTTTTTAAAGTCAAGGTTACCGCGCCACCCTTGGAAGGAGCGGCTAATGATGCTTGTATAAAAATGTTGGCAAGCAAGCTGGGATTGAAAAAAAGCCAAATGGAAATATCCGCCGGTTCGAAATCAAGAAGAAAAACTGTTATGGTGAAAAACATAAACAAAATGGAATTGGAATTGAAGATAAGTAGTTTTCTAAAGGCAAATAAAATCTTCGAGCAAAAAAGTTTTTTAGAAAATATATGAAAATATAAAACAGCAGACAAGTCGTGATGAATAAAACAAAAAACTCGGAAAATTCCAAAGTCGTCAAAGCTGCCGGTATTGTCGGTGTGGCCACAATGATCAGCCGCGTATTCGGGCTTGTGCGCGATATGGTGATTGCCGCCTTTTTTGGCGCCAGTTGGATGACCGACGCATTTTGGATAGCCTTTCGTATCCCGAATATGCTCAGACGGCTTTTGGGTGAAGGGTCTCTTACAATTTCCTTTGTGCCTGTATTTACCGAGTATCTGGAAAAAAAATCAGGAAAAGAAGCAATTGAACTGGCTCAAAATGTTTTTACCATTCTCTCTATTATTCTGGCATTTCTTTCAGTTTTGGGAATTCTTATTTCACCGATCATCGTCGGAATTTTTGCGCCCGGTTTTATTGCCGATCCTCACAAGTTCAGTCTCACTGTTTTTTTAAATCAGATGATGTTCCCGTACATATTTTTCATCTCTCTGGTGGCTTTATGCATGGGTATCCTGAATTCGTTTAGACATTTTACAGCGCCGGCCTTATCTCCGGTGATGTTAAACATTGCAATGATTGCGGCCGCGTTTTTCCTGCGGCCTTTCTTTGCCGAACCAATTACTGCTTTGGCCGTGGGTGTGCTGATTGGTGGAGTTCTTCAACTGGCAATGCAATGGCCGTTTTTAATGAAGTATGGGTTTAAATTCAAATTTCGGTTCAATTTGCATCATCCGGGAATCAGACAGATCGGCCAGTTGATTCTTCCCGCTATCTTCAGCGCGGGCGTGAGCACCATTAATGTTCTTGTTACTGGAATGATCCTGGCCTCAATGCTTCCGAGCGGCTCCGTTACGTATCTTTTTTATGCCGATCGGATTATGGAACTGCCTCTGGGCATTTTTGCCATTGCCATAGGTACGGCAGCCCTGCCTAGCTTTTCCAAGCACGTTGCTGCAGGTCAAATGGATGATTTAAAATCCAGTATATCTTTTTCTCTACGCCTGATACTTTTTTTGACAATTCCGGCGATGGTTGCCTTAATGGCACTGAACTTGCCGATTATTTCCGTTCTGTTTCAGCGCGGCGCTTTTGACGCAAGGGCGGCTCAATTAACCGGTCAGGCTTTATTCTGTTATTCTCTTGGTCTCTGGGCAGTTTCGGTTCTCCGCGTGTTTATTTCCTCTTTTTTTGCTCTTCAGGATTCCAAATGGCCGCTGAAAGCAGCCATTGTTGTGCTGATCGTTAACGTAGTGGCAAGTGTGGCATTGATGAATCCTTTGAAACATAATGGAATTGCCCTAGGCCTCTCCATTTCTTCCATTGTTCACGTCTTGGTATTGGCATATGTCCTAAAAAATAAAATAGGAAAATATCTTGACCACACCTTTTTTGTATCAATTTCTAAAATTATTGTGTCCGCGCTGGTTATGATGGCGGCGATCTTTCTTTTTGATTTAATTAATCCCTGGAATACTTATGCCGCGTTTAAAATAAGATTATTTTATCTGATGACTTCCATTAGTATAGGTGCAGGCGTTTTCTTTATTTGTGCTTATCTTCTGAAAAGCCCGGAAATGCACGCTGTTGTCAATATGGTCAAAAGGAGATTAAGCCGACAAAATCATTGACTTCAACATCCCAAAATGATAGGGAAATCCGTCTTTTGGCAGGTATTACAAATGCAAAGGACTGAAAAGGTAAAATATGTTAGATATTAAACATTTAAGGCAGAATATCGATTTTGTCCGCAAGAAAATGGATGAACGCGGCCAGAAAATAGATTTTGACCGGTTTCTTGCGTTGGATGCAAAAAGAAGGGATGTTTTGCAGTCTGTGGAAACTCTTCGCAATGAGCGCAATAGTGTTTCCAAGCAGGTCGGCGAGTTAAAGAAAAAGAAAGCTGATGCATCCGCGCTTATTGAAAAGATGAGTGAGGTATCGGCAAAAATAAAAGAATATGACGAAAATCTGCGTGTCATTGAAGAAGAGCTTAACGCTTTTGTTATGATCGTACCGAATGTTCAGCATGAATCAGTGCCGCAGGGTAGCAGTTCCGAAGATAATACAATTGTGCGTAGCTGGGGTGAAAAACCTGTATTTAACTTTAAACCCAAACAGCATTTTGATCTGGGGGAGAGCTTAAATATTCTGGATTTCGCGCGTGGAGCAAAAATTGCCGGAGCGCGTTTTACGGTATACCGCGGAGCGGGCGCTCAATTGGAAAGAGCTATTTTGAATTTTATGCTGGACTTGCATACGGAGAAGCACGGTTACACGGAAGTGCTGACGCCGTTTATGGTCAATGCCGAAAGCATGACCGGCACGGGCCAACTGCCGAAATTCAAGGAAGACCTTTTTAAAATAGAAGGTATGGAGTATTACCTGATTCCGACGGCTGAAGTGCCGGTGACCAATATTTACAGGGAGGAAATTCTGGAAGAAGAAATGCTGCCGATACATCTGGTGGCTTACTCGCCCTGTTTTCGCGCAGAAGCGGGTTCTTATGGAAAGGATACGCGTGGATTAATCCGCCAGCATCAGTTCAATAAAGTGGAAATGGTGAAGTTCTCCAAGCCTGAAACTTCCTATGATGAACTGGAGAATCTGACCGCCAACGCCGAAGAAGTGCTAAAACGTCTTGGTATTCCTTTCCGGACCGTTTGTCTGTGCACGGCCGACCTTGGTTTCTCGTCGGCTAAGACATATGATGTGGAGGTATGGTTACCCGGACAAAATACGTATAGGGAAATTTCTTCGTGCAGTAACTTTGAAGATTTTCAGGCGCGCCGCGCTTCTATCAGGTTCCGCAGAAAAGAAAGCGGCAAAGTGGAATTTGTTCACACGTTAAACGGATCGGGTCTTGCGGTTGGCAGAACCGTTGTGGCGGTACTGGAGAATTATCAGCAGACTGATGGTAGTGTTATCATCCCGGAAGCATTGCGTCCTTATATGAGAGGTCTGGAGCGAATAATTCCTTAAGGAGTTAAAAAAAAGTTTTATAAATGGAGGGATGGCCGAGTGGTCGATGGCGGCGGTCTTGAAAACCGTTGACCGAAAGGTTCGCGGGTTCGAATCCTGCTCCCTCCGCCAGAAAATAATAACAAGCGGTGAAATTTGCCGCTGTGTTCTAAAGATAGATCGATAACAAAGCGGAGAGATGGCTGAGTGGTCGAAAGCGATCGCCTGCTAAGCGATTGTACGCCCTTTAAAGGTGTACCGCGGGTTCAAATCCCGCTCTCTCCGCCATTTTTTGAAAAATTGTGTTGATTTAATTAATGTGCTATTGAAGCCACCGCAAGTTATATCAGCATATTCAGCGCCCATGGCTCAGCTGGATAGAGCGTCGGACTACGAATCCGGATGTCGGAGGTTCGAATCCTCCTGGGCGCGCCATTTATAATAAGGGGTTAATAAATGCCAGTCATTTGTAACCCCTTTTTTTCTTATATTTAAAATAAATATAAATGGAACATCCTGAAGTCACCATCCGAAACGATGTTTCCTTAATAGTTTATACTAATGTAAACAGTATGAAATTATATTACTGAGAATAGATTACGAATTAAGTAAGATATAGATAAATTAGTATGAAAAATATAAGATTAAGAAAACAAATAACAAAGAAAAAATCTCTATTTCTTTACTTGCGTCGTGTTGCCGGTATCATTGCTTTTGTGACATTTCAAATACTCGTAGTGTTTGTACTGCTAGAACTAGCTCTGCGTGCACTGGATCCTTTTGGCATTTCGTATTATCCGGAAACTGCGCGTTATTTTGATACTCTTGTGCTGGAAGAACCAATTGGATACCGCAACCGTCCTTTTTTAAGCGGCACATTTTATGGTGTTCCGGTTTCAATCAATTCGCTGGGTATGCGTGATCGGAAAGTAGGTGTTGAGTGCCAAGACATCGTAG
>AWGX01000682.1 GCA_000495415.1 Smithella sp. ME-1
TCCAAGCCGGTAAGCAATCAAACAAAGAATGGCCGGCACACAGATAAAGAAAACATAAATCACAATACTTCTGGAAATGCCGGATACAGAAGATGTGGCAATGCCCGCTAAAAAAGTAACAAGGAAGAGCAGAATGATCATAAGGGCTGTGGGAACCGGCCTGATGAAATCATTGGCCAGCAGGTTATCCAGCATCGTAGTCGAAA
>AWGX01000683.1 GCA_000495415.1 Smithella sp. ME-1
TGTCTAATTGCCGGAGTAATAGTTGCCAACTCTCCAGCCTACTGGATTGAATTTCTACACTTAACGTTCGATGACTATCTCGACGCGACGGTTGTTGGCGCGTCCCTCGGGTGAAGCATTGTCGGCTATCGGCCTGCCCTCGCCCATTCCACGGGCCTGAATGTGTTCAGATGGATATCCTCTCTGCACGAGATAATCGCGGACTGTGTCGGCCCGACGTTGCGAGAGGTTCTGGTTGTATGACTCGGAACCCCGGGAATCGGTGTGGCCCTCAACGATGAGATTGCGCGCGCTGACCGCTAGCAAAGCATTGGCCACCTGGTCAAGCTTTACCTGCGCGGAGGGCAACAAGGTCGACTTTGCGGATCGAAAGAGGACGCTCCCGGAAAGAGTGACAACAAGTCCGCGTTCCTCTTCCTTGACCGCGGCTAGCGAAGCCAGCGCGGCCAGCGCGTCGGCCGTCCGCTTTTCGGAGTCGCTCAAAGCCTGCTTTGTCTGTTTTGCGATCTCGGCTTGTTGCATCTGGAATTTGGCGTCCGATTTTTCCTTAGCTTCCCTGAGCGCGGCCTGCTTGTCGATTTCAGCCTGTGCTTCAGCCGTCTGCTTCTTGGAATCGCTCAAGTCCTGCTTTCCCTGCTTCACGATCTCGGTTTGTTTCTTCTGGAAATCGGCGTTCGCCATATCTTTTCTTGCCTTGTCGGCAGCCATGGCGCCTAGCGCTCCCGCCTTTTCAGACTTACGCTGGGCAGCGTAAGCAAGATCTTTTGTTTTGTACGAGTCGGAGTCCTTCTGAAATGACTCTTCCGCAAGGACGAGCGCCTCATGTGCTTTGTGCAATTCCGCCGGCGCGAGTTGCGCAGCAGGACCTTCGCTCGCATTCTGATAAGCTGAACGAGCGTTGACGAGTTCATTTGGCGCCATGGTTGCACAGCCGGTTAAGAACGTGACGAACGTGACTATGATAAAATATTGTAGCGTTTTCATTAAAGCCTCCTTTAGGGGTTATGGTTGTATCATTGATTGTCTTGCCGCAGTTGGCGCACACGCTCCACTGCTGCCTGGGCCTCCAACTTCTCGGAATCTTCGTGGGAAAGAGCGACAGCCAGCTCGGCATCGGCTTCGGCCCGTAATAACATCGACGCTGCCTTCTCCTTCTCGCCTTTCGCAGACAGCTCCTTCGCTAGTTCCAGCTCTTCCTTGGCCATTTGCAGATGAAGCGAGGCTTGAGGTACATTGGCCGCCCCGGCCTCCTCGGCGGCGCGGATCTCCGACGTTGACGCCTCTGTGCGCAGCGGTGGGGCGCTTGCACAGCCCGAAAACAAGGCAAATCCAACAACCATTATTATTATCAATGATATAGCTTTTTTCATTTTTCTTCTCCTCTTTTATAGAATGCAAAGTTAATAAAACACCTGTACACGTTCAAATTAAAAATCATTTATACAGGTCTTCGCCCCTGAATGACTCT
>AWGX01000684.1 GCA_000495415.1 Smithella sp. ME-1
CGCTGCTTTTCGCTCGGTAATATCCCTGGCAATCGACTGGATTGCTATAGCTTTTCCGCCTGACATAACCGCAGATCCTTTAGTTTCAATATATATAGGAGTACCGTCTTTGTGTCTCAACATGATTTCAAGCAAGTCCTTTTGCACGCCGTATTTCTTAATTTCCTGTATTACTTTTAGTGCATATTGGAGTTGATCTTTGTCCATTAGCGAGGCGACGTTAATTGAAGGGAGTTCTTTTTTCGTATACCCAAACCGCTTTAAAGCAGTGGGATTGGCATCTATAAAGTTGCCATCGAAATCGATAGTATAAATAATATCCAGCGAACGATCGAAAAGAGCCCTGTATCGTTCTTCGCTGTCCTTTAAAGTTTTTTCCGCCTGTTTGCGTTCGGT
>AWGX01000685.1 GCA_000495415.1 Smithella sp. ME-1
AGTGGAAAAAAGTCTTTTGGCGACAAAGAGGGAAATTAGCGAACTGAAAAATGAAGTAACCTCACTCACTTCCGATTTGGAAGAAAAAACAGAACAAAAAAATAAACTTGTTTCCATGATAGCCCACTGGGAAGAAGAACTGACTCAAACAAGAAACAGAATCCATTCGCTCGAAATTACCATTAACGGCAAAAAGAAAGATCACGAACGTTTCGGAGACGAAACAAACCGATTGAAACAAAGAATTGCCGTTTTGGAATTTAACATGCAAAACATCAAGGCGGAAGAAACTGAAGCTGAAGAAAGATTGCAGAAATTCAGCGCCGATCTTTTACGCAAAGATGAAGAAGAAAAAGAAATCAATGCAATCATTTCCCATTTAAACGCGGAAAGAGAGCAAACAAAGGCAATCATTGATGAACAGGAGCGTTATTTAACGGACAAAAAAATAGAAATGGCTTCTTCCGAAGAAAAGAAAGAAGCTGATTTGCGGACAATATTGCGGCTGCAAAATGATATCAGTGCTGTAGAAAATGAAAATAGCGTTAAAGCTGAAGAAATTGTTTCCTGTGAGAAGCAGATTGTTGAATTGAACCAGACGATTGAAACTGAACAAACAATGCTTAGCGGCCTCTATA
>AWGX01000686.1 GCA_000495415.1 Smithella sp. ME-1
CAGCCACAGCCATTTCCTGTACTGTTTCCCCGAGCGGTTTGTATGCTTTTATATAACCTATGCAACCACGAAGGCGACCGTGTTTTTTCAGGGTCACAAACGCACCACTTTCAGATTTGAGGTTTTCTGAATCCATTTTCAGTTCAGGAATTTTTTTATTGTTGATTTTAGCCGCAATCGCTTCTTTGGCTATTTCCAGAAGGGTATTTTTCTCTTTTGTTGTTAATTCCATTTTATGCTCCTTTATTACACCTAATCTTTCGTAATGTTTGGGCGCTGTTCAAAAGCTTTATTATTTCCAATATACTGCCGCGGCATATCCTACAACCGAACTTTTATCGCCCGTTACATCTCCTGAATTGGCATATTTTAAGAGAAGTGCTTTATCAGCTTTCATCTTCTGCGCTATCAGCATTGTC
>AWGX01000687.1 GCA_000495415.1 Smithella sp. ME-1
TTGGTTAATTTTGTTGTCGCTGGGACTGGTTGTGGCTTTTAGCATACCGGCTTTTGCAGTTGACGTTAAGGTAAGCGGAGAATATTATGCCGCCGGGTTGTATTTGAATAAAACTAATGTAAACAATAAAGACTACTCTTCAAAAGATATTACTTATCGCGCGGATTTAAGCACAGCCTTTTTTTATCAGAGGCTACGGGTCGGAACAGATTTTATCGTCTCT
>AWGX01000688.1 GCA_000495415.1 Smithella sp. ME-1
GATCAGGCAATGTACCAGGCTAAAAGATCAGGACGCAATCGTGTGGTGATTTATGGTCAACCATATGATGGTCCTCTGGAACAGCACTCTTCATGAGAAATTAATATCTAAAATCATATCGAATATCAGCTACGGACTGTTAGTAAAAAATTCAATTCCTGATTAGCTAATTTTACTCCCGCTGATAAACATGTATGCAAAATCATTTACCTGAGAATCTATGTTCGAAGTAATTTCTCGTAAATAAACAATATCAAAATGTTTTATATATTTACACGACTTTTAACTTGACATTTCTATCAAATTACTCATTACTGCATTACACCTTATTTAAAATAAAAATACCAATACTAAATAATCGCTATGAATAATAAAACGCCCGGCATAACCACTGAGGAATATAGTAGCTTTGATAGATACTATATTATGTACGACCCATCAACGGTCAATCTGATGGGGAAAATGGGTTCGAATGATTTTACCGTTACCGACATCATCGAATACCTGACAGGTAGCAAGCTGGAAACATGCAATGAAGAAAATTATACTGAATTTTTGACATTCAACACGAATCTGCTCAGGAAAGGTATGCTTGAGCAGATGGCAATAGAACCTTACAGTTCATATTATATAGCTAATCAGATATGCAGAGCAGACCACACTGCAAGAGTAATGCTGGCCGACGATACACGTAGAACCATCGGACAGGTAATTTCAATGGAAAGGAAAAAACCGGCTGCTGTTTTTATTAGTGTTATCAGCTCAAATTTTCAGGCTGCCTGTGCGGCAACACTTATTTTAAACAGAGTTAATATTCCGGTCATCATAGGAGGAATCCATGTATCCACAAGCCCTTCTGATGTTGATATATACATACGACGTTATCTCTCGCGTCCTGAACTTGTCTCTCAGGTTATAGGCGCCGGCGATTTAGCAATAATAAAAGAAATTGTATCGGATATTGCTCAATCCAGTCTAAAGAAAGAATATCATGGAGAAACACCTGTCGAGGATGGCGTATGGGGATGTTCACGCGTAAACGAATTGCCGAAAATCATCCCGCATTTTGTTGATAAATTTCCTGTAATCGGTCCATTCCTTGCTCGCATGATCGAAACAAATGTTACAACACCATTTTTGGGATGCCCTTACTCATGCAGTTTCTGTTCAATTTCGTCTTTTCCCAAGGAGAAAAGAAAATTTACCTCCCGCTCGCCCGAAGATTTTACGGCAGAAATGCTGGAAAAACAAAAGAACGGTGCCAATTTTAAAAACAGGTTTTATTTTATATCTCCGGATAATCTTCTTGTCGGCGGGAAAAAATTATACGATGTTCTGGACAAAATGATTGAAAGCCCTCTGGCAATAAATTACGCGGCACAAATAAGTATTGAAATCGCAAATGACGAAGAACTGCTTAAAAAGTTGAGGCTTTCCGGCGCTTCACATTTTTTCATCGGGCTGGAATCTCTTGATATAAGAAACCTTGAATTTGTCGGGAAAAACATAACCAATAAAATTAAGAATTCCGGAGAGACAGTCGAAGAGTATTACTCATCACGAATCAAAAAGATTCAGGATTACGGCATTTCAGTTCATGGAGCTTTCATGTTTGGCATGCCTTATGATTATTTCAATTCATTAGATGATCACTCGGGGAAAAAAATTATTGAGTTCTGCAAAAAAAA
>AWGX01000689.1 GCA_000495415.1 Smithella sp. ME-1
TTCAAAGAAGCCCGGAAGATCGGCCTGAGTAAAATCATAATTGCCCCCAAAGGTATAATAATCTATACTCATTTCTTTGAACTGCTGGCCAATACTACCGGTAATACCGTGTTCGTTCATCTGAGTAAAACTATGACGGACATTCTGCATGAATACTTTCCAATCGTCCGCGAGAGGCTTTCGACTATTTCCGGAATTTCAAAGAATATTGTAACTCAATTAAGGAAGATTAGCGATGCCATAGAGAAACAGAAGTCTGAGTTGGCCAGGATTGCGACCATTGATCATATCAA
>AWGX01000690.1 GCA_000495415.1 Smithella sp. ME-1
TAGCCACTAATAGAACATGCCAAGATTAATATAATCCTTACAATCAACCGCTTCACCTCCTTTCTATTGATAATGTATATTTATATCTCTACGTATTGATCAGATATTAAAAATAATAATCTATATAAAAAATCTGGAGGCAACTGTTACGGTTTCCCTTAAATAAGAAAAGGTAATCTGCCTATATTAAATTTTCAAAGAACTGTTGACTGGAATTAAATAAGCTGGCGCTATTGGACCGTGAAGATCATTTGTAAGTTGTGCTCAACTTCGGATTCTTGAGCATTAGTAGCTACGGATATTTCTTTAACCAGTAAATTCTTTGCGGTATCCATCATCTTTCTTTCCCCGAAAGAAAGATTTTTATCACTCTTTAAAATAAATAAATCTCTCAATACACTGGCAATTTCAAATACCGAACCTGTTTTTATTCTTTCGAGGTATTCCTTATAGCGCTTATTCCATGTCTGTTTATCGATAGTAACATCTTTATTGCGCAGAATTTCATATACTTTGGGTATTTCTTTCTCTAAAATTATTTCACGTAATCCGACTGCTTTAACA
>AWGX01000691.1 GCA_000495415.1 Smithella sp. ME-1
GCCGTCGCGTTATCCTTTGAAATCAAAATGGTATAAGAAATTGTTGCTGACGAGGTTCTGATGTTCGTTAAGGTAAACAGCATGAGCGTTATTGGTATGGAATCTTATCCTGTTTTTGTAGAGGTTGATACATCTCAGGGTTTGCCTCAGTTTTCTACAGTAGGTCTGCCTGATGCTTCAGTTAAGGAAAGCAGGGACAGAATTAAGGCCGCTATAAAAAATTCCGGATATCGTTTCCCCCGCAGTCATGTAACTGTCAATCTCGCGCCTGCGGACATCAAGAAAGAAGGTACCGGTTTTGATCTTCCTATTGCTGTGGGTATTCTGGCTGCGGAAGAATTAATTAAAGAAGCTGCTTTGCGGGATTGTTTTTTTATCGGAGAACTATCTCTTGATGGAAGTATAAAAAGAGTAAACGGCGTTTTGCCGGCTACTTTCAAGGCGAAGGAAATAGGCATTAAGTCTGTCTTTGTTCCTGAAGAAAACGCTGCGGAAGCGGCCATGGTGGAAGGGATTAAGGTAATCCCGGTAAAAACATTGCCGGATGTTGTGGAATTTCTGGAAGGAAGAAAGAACATTGAGCCGCTTTCTCTGGACATAAATAAAATTTTTCAAAAAACAAGTAAATATGATTTGGATTTTAACGAAATAAAAGGGCAGAAGCAGGCTAAAAGGGCGTTGGAAATTGCGGCAGCCGGCGGACATAACGTTCTGATGATCGGACCGCCCGGCTCAGGAAAAAGTATGCTGGCAAAAAGGATGCCGACGATTTTACCGGAGCTTTCCTTTGATGAAGCGATTGAAGTGACCAAAGTATTTTCTATTGCCGGATTCCTTAATAAGGAAGAAACGTTAATGGCCGTGAGACCTTTTCGTTCGCCGCACCACACCATATCGGACGCCGGTCTGGTGGGAGGCGGCCAGACACCGCGCCCGGGAGAAATAAGCCTTGCTCATTTGGGCGTTCTTTTTCTGGACGAACTTCCCGAGTTCAAAAAAAACGCTCTGGAAGCTCTGAGACAACCTTTGGAGGATGGCACAATAACAATCACTCGTTCTTCAGTAACCGCTTCCTTTCCCGCGAAATTCATGCTGGTAGCGGCAATGAATCCGTGTCCCTGCGGCTATTTCGGCGATCGCGTGCATACTTGTCGCTGCACCCCGCAACAGATTCGTCAGTATCAGTCTAAAATATCCGGGCCACTATTGGATAGGATAGATTTACACATTGAAGTGCCCTCAGTTAAATATCGGGCCCTGTCCGATAAAGAAGTTGGTGAAATTTCCGCGAGCATTAAGCAACGCGTTAATAAGGCACGTGATTTACAGAAAAAGCGTTTTGGTTCCAATGGTATTGTTTGTAACGCCCGAATGACTGAAAAGCAGATTCGTAATTTCTGCCAGATAGACGAAGAAGCTCATAAACTCATCGAAATGGCTATTGAAAAACTGGGATTAAGCGCCCGGGCAGTAAACCGTATATTAAAAGTGTCCCGCACAATCGCCGATATGGAAAACAAAAAGAATATTGAACCCGCTCATGTTGCTGAAGCAATTCAGTACCGAAGTCTTGATAGAAGTTTAATTTAGTGCTATGTCAAAGAAAAATTTTTAATACCAGACCGATTTGCGGATAGTAGAAGAATATATCTGAGGCTACAGCCTGGTGAGAGAGGCATTTATGGAAATTAAAATAAGGAAAACACCAACTAAAGAAAGAAAAGCTAAGCCACGTGATGAGTCCAAACTTGGTTTTGGCAAGGTGGTTACGGACCACTTTTTCAATATGAAATATAAAGAAGGCAAGGGGTGGTATGATCCGGTAATCGAACCTTACCGTAAATTACAGTTGGATCCAACGGCTATGTGTTTGCATTACGGTCAGGAGATATTTGAAGGTCTCAAGGCCTATCGCGGTCCGAAAGAAGAAATTTATCTTTTCCGCCCAATGGAAAACATTAAAAGAATGAATGTATCTGCGGAAAGACTCTGTATGCCGCAGATGGATGAAGAAATTTTTCTGGAGGCTATCAAGAAACTGGTTATTCTGGAAAGGGATTGGATCCCCCGCGGTGAAGGAACATCTTTATATATACGTCCGACGATGATTGCCACTGAAGCGGCACTGGGCGTGCATCCCTCCAGCGAATATCTCTTTTTTATAGTGGTAGGTTCGGTGGGAGCTTATTATCCGCAGGGGTTTGCTCCGACAAAAATGTATGTATCGGAGGAATATGTTCGTGCAGTACGTGGAGGAATCGGTCATATAAAGGCAGCCGGTAATTACGCCGCCAGCCTCTACGCCAGCAGAATAGCCACTAACATGGGATACACGCAGGTTCTCTGGCTTGATTCTGTTGAAAAGAAATATGTGGAAGAAGTCGGAACAAGCAATATCTTTTTTGTCATTGGCGATAAATTAGTTACGCCTCCTTTAGCCGGATCGATTTTACCGGGTGTTACACGAAATTCAGTGATAACTCTGGCAAAACATTTAAAGACCAAAGTCGTGGAAAGGCCAATATCCATTGATGAGGTTATAGCAGCTTCCAGGAATGGTTTATTGAAAGAGGCTTTTGCCTCCGGAACGGCGGCAATCGTTTCACCGGTGGGACATATTCACTTCCGTGGTAAGGAATATTCAATTAACAAAGGTAAAACCGGTGCGCTGGCGGAGAAATTATACAATGAAATTCTGCAAATCCAGTATGGGTTAAAAGATGATCCGTTCGGCTGGCGCGTCAAAATATTAGACGGAAAAAAGACGAAAAAGAAGTAAATATTTTGTTTATGAGACTCAAAATTTAATAGTTAGACGCATTAAAATTTGTAAGTCGAA
>AWGX01000692.1 GCA_000495415.1 Smithella sp. ME-1
GTTCCAAAGCTTTCTCTGGAGAAGTTTGGTCAATGATTTTCGCATAGGATAGTAATTCCGTTTCAATTCGCGAAGTAAGCACGTCTTTTACTTCATCTTGCAGAAATAGATCTAAAATAAAAAAAGAGGTGCAGATAATAACCAAATAGCTGAAAAATATTTTGTAAAAAAGATTCTTCTTCACGCTACTTTCCTCTATTTTGTGACTTTTTCAATATGAC
>AWGX01000693.1 GCA_000495415.1 Smithella sp. ME-1
GCATAGCCTGCTGAATCTTTTGTAAAAACTTCAACTGAGCATCAGCATCAGCAATATGATCGGTTTTTAGTTGAATAACTTTTGTGAACATTTGTGACGCCTGATTAAACTCCAGAGCGTCTTTATATGCGATACCCATATAATAATAAGCCGGCGAATACTTGGGATCAATCTTCACAGCTTCGTCAAATGCATTGCTTGCCATTTCCAGCCATTTTGAATCGGTCTTGCTGGTAATGTAATACCGGATTTTGCAAACATTGGCGAAAAGCTTTTCTTCGTCTGAAGTAGAGTATTTGGAGCCAAGCGTCAGGTTTTTCGCCGCGGCATCGAATTTACCTGTAAAAATATTAACCAAAGCCAGACCGGTATAAGCTTTCGAATAATTTTTATTTAATTCGATCGCCATTGTGAATTCACGCTGGGCGTCAGGATATTTTTCCAGTTGCAGTAATTTTAATCCCGTAAAAGTATGATGGCGAGGCGTATCCAGTTGGCTTACCGCTACTCTTGCCTTCGGTCCGCAGGAAATCAGAGACGATAAAGCGATACAAACAATAAACGGAAAAATTAATGTTCTTATTTTTTCAAGTTTCATAATAATTACTTATTCCCAAAACTGTCCGATATCATTATCTTTAGAACCGATTTAAGTCAAGTAATATTGCAGAACGTAGACACAGGATGAAAGTTGAACCAAATTAATA
>AWGX01000694.1 GCA_000495415.1 Smithella sp. ME-1
CCAAGACCACGCCGGAATGACGAGAAAGGTATTAAAAACTTACTTGTTTGATATATTCCGAAAACGCAATGATTTTTTTGCTATCGGATGGCTGAAATAAAAAAGGCTCCACATCTTTGGCCAGTTCTTTCAGATTCAGACCTTTTGAATGTTCAAGCACTTTTTTCTTCAATGTCTCCGAATCAGATAAACCGGTTTTTTGCTTCAGATAATCATAATTGGGTTTTGTTTTTTGTAACAAGAAAATCACATCGTAAAAATCACGGCCTTTGGCTCTCTTACGATTAAGTAAAGCGTAAATTTTCTGCGCAAGCAGAATGTCTGGTGGCGTTACTGCTATTTGTGTGAAAACATCAAATTTATTAAGAAATACCTTATCAGGTGCATAAGCGAAAGCATGCGGTTCCGTATCCACCTGAATTAAGATTTTCTCACCTTTTAAATCAGACATGGCATTATCAAATAAAACTTGCGGCAGTTTTATATAACAGCGAAAAGCATTTTTAAAAACATTGCGAATTTCCACAATGTAACCTTCTCTTTGAAGGCCTTTCTGGATTTCCTCGGTGAGCAAAACAAAATCATTTTTAGCAAGTTTGAAATTGTCAAAATCAAGATCCTCTGAAAAACGTGTGTTTTCGTGGACAATACGCAATGCCGTCCCGCCAAGGAAAGACAGCTTTGGTGCAACTCTGGAATTGAAAATTATTTCCAGAATTTTATATTGCAGATACTCGCGCATAATGTTTCTTTGGAAACCACGCAGATGTTCAGGATAGTATTGTTCGATTTGCCTTATGTTAATCATAATTTATATATTTTAGAAATTTGTTGAATCTCTTTTCGAGTCTTTTATTGCCAAAAGCATTAAGATAATTTCGGAGTTTATCTTTATCCGTCTGTACCTTGAATTCTTCACTGTTAAAACGTAAACCGTCAAAATCTTCCGTTGTTCTTAAATTCGTATTAAAATATAAATAATCCAGAATTGCCTTTTCCGGTTCTGCAATTTTAAAATTTTGATTTCTATAGCTTATCAGTCTGTAACCAAACATTAATTGCGGCTTAACACGACGATAAATAAATTCGCCAAAATCAGTTTTAAAACGATTTGTTTTTCTGGAGGTTACCGATGTAATACCATAAACGGCTTCCGGAATCAGAGTATAATAAGAAAGTGCCATTTCCAGTGACACATATGAAGGTGTGTAAATTTTATTTGCAATCAGAAAAAGAACAGATTCATTGATTTCAAGACTGGAAAAAGCATAATGTCCTCTCCGGATCTTTTTTATGTAACCCTTCTTCTGCCACTCGTTTAAACGACGCAAATCAAATCTGTTATCGACTTTGCGAATATCGTTTAAATTAAACGTAACGAAATCTTTTAATTTCTCTTTAAGCTCCATGTAATTCATATTATATGTTTCCAAAATATGTGATAAATAACATATTACGGAATTATAATACCATACTTAAAGTTAAAATCAAGCTTTTTTTACCAGCCGCCAACCTTCCAATCTTCTAAACATCCAAACTTCTAAACTTCTATCTTCACCTTTCACTGTCCTCCGCTGGCGGAGGTGTC